>JBFWRA010000491.1:0-4687 GCA_050249155.1 Isosphaeraceae bacterium
TTGATCCTCTGGGGGGGCCCCGGGACCGGCAAAACGTCGCTCGCCCGATTGTTGGCGGCGGAGACCGGCGCGAACCTCGTCTCCCTCTCGGCGGTTTTCGCCGGCGTGAAGGAGGTCCGAGCGGCGATCGAGGAGGCCAGACGCGACCGAAAGAAGGGCGTCCGCACGATTCTGTTTCTCGACGAGATTCACCGATTCAACAAGGCGCAGCAAGACGCCCTTCTTCCCGCCGTGGAGGACGGGACCGTAACCCTCATCGGAGCGACGACCGAGAACCCTTCCTTCGAGGTCAACGGCGCGCTCCTTTCGAGGACCAGGGTCGTGACCCTGAACCCGCTCGGTGAACCCGAACTCGTCACGATCCTGAAGCGGGCGCTCGCGGATCGACCGAGAGGGCTGGCGTCCTTCCAGGCCAGCGTCGACGACGACGCGCTGGTGGGACTGGCCAGGGCCTCCGCGGGAGACGCGAGAGTCGCGCTCTCGGCGCTGGAGGGGGCCGTGCGTGCCACGGAACCCAGCCCGGACGGCGTCCGGCGTATCCGCTCGGAGTGTTTGACCGAAGCCCTCGGGAGGGCCCGTTACGCCTACGACAAGGGAGGTGAGGACCATTACAACCTGGCCTCGGCCCTGATCAAGTCGTTACGGAACTCCGACGTCGACGCGTCGCTCTACTGGTTGGCGCGTATGATCGAAGGGGGGGCGGACCCGATCTTCATCGCTCGACGGCTCTGTATCTTGGCGTCGGAGGACGTCGGTCTGGCGGACCCCCAGGCCCTGGTTGTGGCGTCGGCCACCGCGCACGTGGTACAGATGATCGGCCTTCCGGAAGGGCTCTACCCACTCGCCCAGGCGACGATTCACCTGGCGAACGCCCCCAAATCGAACGCCGTGAAGCGCGCCTACTTCGCCGCCGCGAGGGACGCCTCGGAAACCGCGCGCGAACCCGTCCCCTTACACCTGAGAAACGCCGTGACTCCCCTCATGAAAGAGGTCGGTTACGGGGAAGGCTACCGGTACGTCCACGACGATCCGACCGCTCGCGGTGAGATGCCCTGCCGGCCCGAGAAGCTCCTGGGCAGGACCTACTTCGAATTTTGAAGTTCCCTCGCGCCTTGGTGACGGCGTTTGAGAGCGTCAATGAGCCGGGGGTTTCCAACGAGTGAAGAGCAAGACCAGGACCGTGATCATGACGAGCAAGAGACGGGACCAGCCAGAGGCCGGAACGACCATCCCCGGAATGAATACGGCCGTCTCGCCCGCGTTCCCCGAGGAGCGATAAACCACGCGGACCGGGCGAAGCGTACCGTCGGGGATCTTCCGATCCGATCGATAGACCACCGTGTAGCTCGATCGAAGGCGTTCGGCCAGTTGTTGATAGATCCTCCGAAGCTGATCCGCCTCTCGCGCTGGATAATACTGACCTCGCGTCTCCGTCGCGAGCGTCCGCAGGGCGTCACTCTCGATCTCGTCCTCGGAACCCAGGCCCAACGTATGGACCGGTAGGCCGAGCCTTCGCGCCTGGGCGGTGACCGACTCCAACGTCGCGTTCTGGCTGGACGTGTCCTGGCCGTCGGTCAGCGCCAGGACCGCGCGTCTGCCGCGCTCCCGCAGGATCAGGTCCAGCGACTCGGCGACGGCGTCGTAATAACGAGTCGCGCCCGAGGGGGTCAGTCGATCCACCGCGGCCTGAACGCGATCGACGTCGTCGGTGAATGGGCAGATCCGTTCGACGTTCGAGCCGAACGCGACGACGGCGACCTGGGAACCCCTGGGTAGTCCCTGGAGAAACGACCCGACCGCGCGTTTCAGACCGCCGATGCGGTCTTCCTCCTCCATGCTGGCGCTCCGATCCACCACCAGAACGACGGTGATCGGCTGGGGATCTCCGTACGGTGAGAGGAACCGGACAAGGTCCATCTCCCGGCCCTCCTCGAACAGCGTGAAGTCCTCTTTGGTCGCGTCGAGTATGAAGTCCCCTCGCGTTCCGCGAAGTTCGAAATCGACGGCGATCTCGGGAAAGTTCGCGTCATTCGCTCCCGTGACGACGACGGCGGGACCGTCCTGGCTCAGCGTCTCGGGCGGAGAGGCGCTCACGCCAATCGTGTTCAGAGCCACCTCGTTCGCGGGGCGGATGATCATCTCCTCGGGTGCGGGGAGCGCGGGAGTGATCGCGCTGGCGGCGGCGGGCTCGGGCCGGAGCGAGCCAGGCATCCTCAGGACGAGATCGATCTCGAAGGCGAGATTCGCCTTGCGGAGGAAGAGCAAGGCCAGCGCCGTGGACGGAAGCTGTCCCCATCGGTCGGGGAACCATCCGCCGTCCACGGCTTGCTTTCGCAGGAGTTCGCGAGCGCCCGCGTCGTACCAATCGAAGCCGTCGAGTTCACGAAGCCCCAGAGCCACGCAGACACGTTCCAGTGACCACAGGTAGTAAATATCTGAGTTGTGATCGATGTTCCGGGCGTCCTCGGTCACGGCCTTGAGGGCTCGTTGGTACGATGGATCGGCCGCCAGGGCGTCACCTCTGGCACGCGCGGTCTTATGCTCATCTCCTTCAACGCGGGCCGCCGCGATGGCCAGCCCCATCAGGCCGGCACAGGTCATCGCGTTCGTGCCGGGAGTCCCCGCGGTGTATCCCCAACGCCCATCGGGATTGACCGTCGAGCGGAAATGCCCGTCGATCTCCTTGAGCGCGGGGCTCGAATCGAAACCGTTTCGTCCCGCGGCCCACAGGCCGAGCAGGGCGAACTGGGTATTCGAGTTGTCTCCAGACGGGAAACCCGGTAACGGCCTCGCTCGCGGCGCGGGCGCCCGGTTTCCACCCCGACCGGGTCGGTTGATTCGATCGCCCCGTGAGACGCGAGGGCCTCGCATGTTTTCGAGGAATTCACTCGAAGGCACGAGATAGGACCAGGAGCCCTTGTTCCCCGCGGCGTCGAGCCGATCGGCGAGCTCCTGGATCGTCGTCACGTCGGCCCCCGCCTTGTCCTGGGGCAGTCGAGCGAGATAGAGGATCGCCAGGGCCACGTCGTAGGTCTGCATGGTTCGGGCCGCCTCGGAACGAATATAGCTCGTGGCGCGTGCGATCGTCGGGTCGTCCTGGGGCACTCCATTTTCGAGCAACGCGAGGCCGGCGAGTGCGGTCATGCCCACGTCGTGAGTCGGATAGGGCCAGTGGCCGTCGGGTTGTTGTTCCGCCTTCAGGAACGCGACCCCTCGATCGATCGCCTGATTGACGTCCGCCTGGGAGACCTTCTCCTGTTGCCCAAGAACGGCGGACGGACTGGCGAGTACGATCGCCAATGAGAGGACAGATCCAAAGTCGCGACGACCTTGATTCATGATCGGGTCTCCACAGGGTCGGTCGCACTCCCCCCCAAAGCCCAGGCCGCCAGAGCGCCGACGCCCGCCCACAAGGCGCAATCGACCACGAGGATTCCGCCGGCCGCCCCCAGGAGCGGCTCGATCGACCGGCAAGCGGCGACCGCGACCGCCGCGAGCAAGATCCCCCCGACGCCCCCCGCGACGGCCGAGGGAGCGAGGTCCGGAGATTCCCCGTGCTTGAGGGCGAACCGACCGCCGAGCACCGCGCCGAGCGCCGCCATCAACAGGGCGGCGCCACCTAGCCGCGGCGACTCCAACTCTCCCAGGGGAATCCGGAGCGCGATCTGGTCGCCCAGACCGATCAGGCCACGCAGGGTCAGCCCCGCCATCGCCAGGATCAGGATCCTCGACGGGAGCGCGAGCCGCCTCAATGCCGACACGGGTGAGGGCGCGGGCGAAGCGGTTGACGCGCTGGGGCCAGGCTCGGGAAACTCGGAGAGCCCCCGCGCGGGCTCCAGGCGAATCTCCACGCGACGGCTTCCGGCGACCCCGTCCACCGTCAGACTCGTCACGATCGGGGCGTCGAGGTTCGGGGGAATCGTGACCTCGATCGGGACCTCGCACTCCTCGGGAACCTTGAACGGGCCGCTGGCGAACACCTTCGGGATCTTGACCCAGGACGTTCCCGTCGGATCGATGCGCAGGGAAATTTTGAGTAATCGATATCCCGTGTTGGTGATTCTCAGCGAGGCGCGCGTGACGCCGCCGGCCTCCAGCGCCTTGACGCGAAGCGCCGTGGGGTGCAACTCCATCGCCGCGGTCGCGAGCCGGGTCGTTGGGATTCGACAGAGCCAATCGTCGAGCCGATCGTCGTCGTTCTGGCCGGGAGCCGCGGCCCTCGGCAGAAGGTCTCCCCTGCCCTGCGACGCCAGAAACGCCCCGAGCCTCCCCGAGGCGAGTTCCTCCCGAAGCGCCTTCCAGCTCTTGGACGAGGCGGTCAGGAAGTCGTCCCAGTTCTGACACGTCATCCCCGAGGCCATCCGAAAGGGCGCGGGCGGGCCGGGTTGGTTCACCATCGGGGATGGCTTGGCGTCGCCAGGCAGGGGCGGGGGCGCGGGTATGGAGGGTCTCGCGGTCGAGACGACCTTGAGCTGGATTCCGCCCAGTTGGATCACGTCTCCCTCACGAAGCGCCCGTCCCTGGCCGCTCAGGATTCGCTGGCGATTGACGAAGGTGCCCCCAGGACTCTCCAGGTCCATGAGAGTCAGACCCGAGGGGGTCGCGTCGAGCCTGGCCTGCCTGGCCGCCATCTTCCGAGGGGACCCGATCTCCTCGGGGCCGAAGTCGATCCCCGACGCCCCCCCCG
>JBFWRA010000492.1:0-4682 GCA_050249155.1 Isosphaeraceae bacterium
GTGGTGCTGGTCGCCAAACCGACCACCACCGAGCAGGTCCAGGCGATCTCGGCGCGACTCTGGTCCTCGGGCTATCTGCCCGGAGAGCACGCGGGGGTCTCGTTCCGCAGCGGCGGCGACCCGATCCTCTCCATCAACAACCCCCCAGGCGTGCCGGAGTCGATCCGCCGGCGCACGCTCGACGGCCTGAGGGCCCTCAACGAGTTGACCTATCAGTCCCTCGGCGATCCCGAGACCCAGACGCGAATCTCGCAGTACGAGCTGGCCTACCGGATGCAGAGCAGCGTCCCCGAGCTGACCGACCTGGCGAGCGAATCCCCTTCGACCTACAAGCTTTACGGCGACGCCGCGCGAACGCCCGGCAGCTTCGCCCACACGGCCTTGCTCGCCAGGCGGATGGTCGAGCGCGGGGTGCGGTTCGTGCAGGTCTACCACAACAACTGGGACACCCACGCGAACGTCTCGGGACGCCTGCCCGACCAGTGCCGGGACGTCGACCAGGCGTGCTGGGGCCTGATCCAGGACCTCAAGCAGCGCGGGCTGTTTGACGAGACGCTGGTGATCTGGGGCGGCGAGTTCGGCCGGACCATCTATTCGCAGGGGGGGCTGACGAAGGACAACTACGGCCGCGACCACCACCCGCGTTGCTTCACCATGTGGATGGCCGGCGGAGGCACGAAAGGAGGCGTGATCCACGGCGAGACCGACGATTTCTCCTATAATATCGTCAAGGACCCCGTCCACATCCGCGACTTCCACGCCACGGTTCTGGAATTGATGGGCTTTGACCACACCCGGTTCAGCTTCAAGACCCAGGGGCTCGACGGCCGCCTGACGGGAGTCGAGCCAGCCAGGGTGGTCAAGGAACTCATCGCCTGATCCCCGGCGTCGGCGTCGGAATCCCGTGGGACCGGCCGAGGAATCGAGTCCCACGGGATTGAACCACTTGGCCGCTTCGCGCATCCAAGGAAGGTGACCCCTTGTGCGAAGTGGAAGGCGAATCAACCTCGTGAAGACCAAGCCGGAAATCGTCAGGGACTGGCTCCCGCGTTACACTGGCAGACCACTCGACTCGTTCGGCCGCTATGTGCTTTTGAGCAATTTCGTCCACTACGTGGACCTGTTCGCCCAGCGATTTGGCGTCGAGGTGATGGGGCGCGACAAGCCGATGCAGTCGGCGACCGCCGACGATCTCACCATTCTCAATTTTGGAATGGGCAGCGCGATGGCCGCGACGGTCATGGACCTGCTCTCGGCCATCGAGCCCCAGGCGGTGTTGTTCCTGGGCAAATGCGGCGGTCTCAAGAAGACGAAGGTGGGAGACTTCGTCCTGCCGGTCGCGGCGATTCGAGGGGAGGGCACCAGCAACGACTACATGCCCCCGGAGATCCCCGCGCTGCCGTCGTTCCGCCTCCAGAAGGCCGTCTCGGCCACGATCGTGCGCCACGGCCTGGATTACTGGACGGGCACCGTCTACACCACGAACCGCCGGGTCTGGGAGCACGACGACGCCTTCAAGGAGTACCTGACCAAGACCCGAGCGATGGGGATCGACATGGAGACCGCCACGATCTTCATCGTCGGATTCGTCAACCACATCCCCAAGGGAGCCTTGCTGCTGGTCTCGGACAGCCCAATGACCCCGGAAGGGGTCAAGACCTCGCGCAGCGACCGGGGCGTCACCGAGAATTACGTCCGCGAACATATCGATATTGGCATCGATTCCCTGATTGAGTTGCGAGACTCGGGAGAGTCGGTCAAGCATCTTCGATTTGAATGACCCCCCTTTCTCGCGAAAGCGAATCTCGAATGGCCACGTATTTTTGCAGCGATCCGCACGCTTTTCACGGCAATATCATGAAGTATTGCCGACGGACCGCGTTCATGACCGAGTCGGACCTCGCGACGTTTCTCGACGTCGAGGCGAGGGGACCGGAGGCGCTTCGCGCGTTTCGGTTGAGCCGCGAGTCCATCGACACGATGAACCAAGCGCTCGTGGCGAACGTCAACGCCGTCGTCGCTCCCGAGGACACGCTTTGGTGTCTGGGGGACTGGTGCTTCGGCAAGAGTCGCGAGTACCTGGCCAACGCCCGATGGTTCCGCGACCAGATCCACTGCCGGACGGTGAACATCGTCTGGGGCAACCACGACGACCGGGTGATCCGCGACCTGTTCGATCGGGCGGTCGACCAGATTGAAATCGAGGTCGACGGCGTGCCGATGACGCTGAACCATTACCCGATGCTCACCTGGAACGGGCAGCACAGGGCCACGGCCGCCCAACCGAACGTCCATCTCTATGGGCACGTCCACGCGATCTATCAGCGCGACCCGTCGGCGTTGCCGATTCGTGACGCCGACGCCTGGGCGGCGCTGGACGTCGGGTTCGACGGGCATGACTACCAGGTCTGGTCCGTCCCGCAGATCATGGACGCCCTTCGGACCCGGTTGATCGCCTTCGAGTCTCTGAAGCGGTCCCGAAACCAGTTCGACCCGTTCCGAGGAAGGGGACACGTGGGCGTGGCGACCGTCTGACTGACGGTCGAGGCCCCGCTGGTGTACAATCCTCCCGGCGAGCGGCCGACCCCGGCGAGGCCGCGCGTGTCCAACGCCGGGAGGGGACTCGGGGTTCTGCCGTGAAGAGCGAAAGTCTGGAACTGAGCGTCGCGCGGGAGGCGGTGAGGATCGGTGGCGAGGTCGTCTCGCGATACTTTCGCGAGGGGACCACGATGCGAAGCAAGGACGTCTCCAACCTCGTCTCCGACGCGGACGTCGAGGCGGAGCGCGCCGTCGTCGATATCCTCCGACAGGCGTTCCCCGGGCACGAGATTCTGGCCGAGGAGGAACACCAGGGACACGCCGGCGCGGAACACCTCTGGATCGTCGACCCGCTGGACGGCACGAACAACTTCGCTCACGGAGTCCCGCAGTTCGCCGTCTCGGTCGCCTACTATCGGGCGGGCCAGCCCCGTTGCGGAGTCATCCTCAACCCGGTTCGCGACGAGTGGCACGTCGCCGAGCGCGGTCGGGGCGCGACGTTCAACGGCCAGCCCGTCCACGTCAACGACGAATCCCGCCTGAATGAGACCCTCGTGGGGGTCGGGTTCTATTACGACCACGGAAACGTGATGCGGGCGACCCTCGACGCGCTCGGAGAATTGAAAGGGGAGCATCACATCCACGGCTCCCGCAGGTTCGGAGCCGCCACCCTGGACCTCTGCATGGTGGGACTGGGGATGTTCGGAGCCTATTTCGAATACACCCTTTCCCCCTGGGACTTCGCCGCGGGTCGGCTGTTCGTCGAGGAAGCCGGAGGCAAGGTCACCGACTGCCGAGGGAAACCGCTGCCCCTGGAACGATCGAGCGTCCTGGCGACCAACGGCAAGCTTCATGACGCCATGCTCAAGGTCGTGACGCCAAGACACCCCTGAACCCCCGCGAAACGAAGCCAAGCCGCTTCCCAGGCCGATTGCTTGACGACGCTGGCCCGCATAGGATGGGGCCAGTGCGAGGCTCGTCTCGACTTCCGCCCAGGCGGCGTCGGAAGCGAATCGCGATCGCGGACAAGGTGGCGGGACCTCCCGCCTCCTCCCATCGTCCGCCGACCTGAATCATCGAAACACGTCGGGGAAGATCGATCTATGAAATCACTGTCGCGCGTGTCCTTCCTTGTCCTGGTCGCCTCCGTGCTCGTCCAACACGGCTCGGCGATCGCCCAGGCGCCCTCCAAGGAACTGGCCAGGAAGCTGATGTCCCTGCCGCCGAGGCCCAAGCGTCCCGAACTGTCGCCGAGCAAACTGCCTTTGACGTTCCTCAAAGGGGAGCGAATCGCGTTCCTCGGTAACGCGACGGCGGAGCGGATGAACCTCTTCGGCCACTTCGAGACCTTGCTCCACACCCGATTCCCCGACAAGGAGCTGGTCGTCCGGAACTTCGCCAGACCCGCGGAGGAAGTGAGCATCCAGCAGCGATCGGCCGACTACACGGCGCTGGACGACCCACTCCTGGCCTTCGGGGCGGACACGTATTTCTGCTTCTTCGGGTTCAACGAGTCGTTCGCCGGCGCGGCCGGGGTCGAGAAGTACAAGGCGGACTACGGCCAGTACCTCGACAAGATCGCCCGCGAATACCCCCGCGACGACGCGAAGTCACCCCCACGGTTCGTTCTGGTCTCTCCCATCGCGTTCGAGCCGACCGGCGACCCCCTGTTGCCTGACGGCGCGCAAGAAAACGACCGGCTCCGGCTCTACGCCAGGGCCACCGCCGAGGTGGCCGCCGATCGCGAGATCGCCTACGTGGACGTGCTCGATTCGTCCCTGGCCGCGATGACCGCCGAACCTGGCCTTCAGATCACGATCAACGGCTGCCACCTCAACGAACGAGGGGACCGCGAGGTCGCCCGGATGCTCGACGAGGCGTTCTTTGGCGGGCCGTCCTCGGCCAGCGTGGGCAGCCCCGCCTACGAGAAACTTCGAGCCGCGATCAACGACAAGTCCTGGGTCCACCTTCAAGATTACCGGATGCTCAACGGCTGGTACGTTTACGGAGGCCGCCGCACCTGGGACACCGAGACGTTCCCCCGCGAATATGTGAAGATTCGCAAGATGGCCGAGGTCCGCGATCGCTACGTCTGGGACCTCGCCCAGGGCAAGGCGGTTCCCCCCCCCCCCGACGCTGAGGGG
>JBFWRA010000493.1:0-4681 GCA_050249155.1 Isosphaeraceae bacterium
GAAGCGTCGTGACGCCGAGGATGTACTTCGAGGCCATCGTGTGACAGAGCGTGCATTCCGTCCGGCTGGGGAACCGCCAGGTTTGCTGGCGCGTGCCGCCGGACGCGGCCGGGTCGCGAATCGTGTAGGTTCGATTCAGTCCCTCGGCGGCCAGGAGTTCGGCGTCGGTCTGCTCGTCGTTCCACAGGTAGGTGTAGCCATACCAGTATTGAGCGCCGTATTCATCGTCGTCACCCGGCATCTTCCGATGTTGGAGGACGCGCGTTTCCAGCCGCTTCCGGCTGTTGGGATCACCCTGGACCATGTCCAGGGAAAACGTCTTCACCAGGACCGCGCCGTCGGGAAACCTCCAGCCCCGATCGGCGTAATTGGGCCCGTGGGGATAGACGACGGCGTCGAACTCGATCTGGGAGTCCCCCGGCAGCGCCAGATACCGTTCCTTGCTCGCCCCGTCAGACCAGAGCGGCGCGTTCACCGAGTAGGGGATCAGCCCTGGGGCGGGTCGAAGTTCTTTCGTTGAGGTGAACAGTCCCGTCTCACTGAGCTTGCGTGGGAACGGCTTCGTCGCTTTTTGAGGTGGGGCCTCGACCAGCCGATGGAGCCCGCCTCCCGCGAAGTCGACCAGGTAGAGCTCGCCGGCCTCGCTCCGGGCGAATTCGACGATCCGGATCTGCGTGTCGGCGAGTTGGCGGTGGTCGACCACCCGACCGCCGTCGAGCCGAAGCGACCAGACCTTGCCCGTGTCGTAATCACCGTAAATATAAGCGTTTTTCAACTCGGGGAGCCGGTCCGACTCGGAGACGTGTCCTCCCGTGATCGAGCGGAAATCGCTGTGGGGGTGCTCCACGACCGGTTTGGCGAAGACTCCCGGCCCCTTTTTTCGTTCCGGCCGGAACGGGTGGCTTCCCTCGTTGACGCCCCAGCCGTGGTTGCCACCGCGTTCGACGAGGTAGACCATCTCCCAGAGGTCTTGCCCCACCTCGCCAGCCCAGAGCCGATTCGATCGGTCGAAGCTAAACTTCCAGACCTGTCGATGTCCGAACGACCAGATCTCGCCGCGAGCGCCCGGGGTCGTGACGAAGGGATTGTCCTTCGGGATCGTGTAGGGGCGATCCCCGTCGGGGTGGTCCACGTCGATGCGGAGGATCGAGCCCAGCAGGTCGCCGAGGTCCTGTCCCGTCTCGAACTCGTCGGCGATCCCACTTCCGTCCCCGGTAGCGAGGTAGAGGTAACCCTCGGGCCCGAATCGCAGGCAGCCGCCGTTGTGCCCCCCCGACGGCCATTCCAGGAGCACCTTCTCGGTCGCCAGGTCCGCCACCGGTGGGTTGGTCGGGCTCGCCTTGAATCGCGACAGACGGCTTCCCCTGGGCTCGGTCGCCTTGGGGTCGAGGACGTAGGTCACATAGAAATATCCGTTTTCCGCGAAGCGCGGGTGGAAGACCACGCCGTAGGTCGTCTTGCCAAGGTCGATCAAGAGGTCCGCCCGCGCGACGTCGGGACGAACCTCGAACGTGTGGATCTTCCCGGGTCGCGTCGCCACGCCGAACCGGCCGGATCCGGGCACCACCCCGACGGAAATGGGTTCGAAGAACTTCAGCCGAGGAAAGGCGTCCTCGGTGATGTAGGGGTCGGGGGGCTCCGGGCCGCCCCGGAGGGCCTCCGACGTCCAGGGCTGTCTCCTTTGAACGTCGAACGACGGTCGCGCCGTCGCGTCACGAGGTGAGGGGGAATCGCCCGCGAGGCTCGTCGCGGCGATCCCACCGACCAGGAAGATCCCCAGGGCCGCCGCGTTCAAGCTGCTCATGCGACACCTCGATCCAACCAGGGAAGGAAGACGGCACGCGGCAGATTCTAGCCGAGCGGAATGGGCGAAGCCACGCGCGACACCTGGAGCCGACTCTCGCGCTCGACCCGGCTTAACATCATGTTATTCAATATAATTTGATATTTCATAGTATATCGATTTGCTTGATGACGACCGAGGAAGCCCATCGTGTGCGGGCCGTTCGAGCCGGCTCGGACCCGGCGCTGAGATTCCGGGTGACCTCGTGGATCGGGCCTGGTATACTTTCACCGTTGTTGAACATTCGTTTCGGAGCGTGTGGAGGTCCGGCCTTGATGCGACCGGAGCGTCGAACGATCTGGGTGGGTGTGGCGGTCTTGACGCTCGTCGGCTCCGCCAGGGCCGAGGATCGCGCGGCCCTCGACCATTTTGAGGCGAAGGTCCGTCCGCTGCTGGTCGAGCACTGCGCCCGCTGTCACGGGGCGGAGAAGCAAAAGGGGGGGCTGCGGCTGGACTCGGCCGAGGCTCTGGCTCGCGGAGGAGAGACCGGCCCGGTCGTCGTCCCTGGCGATCCGGACCAGAGCCGGCTCATCGAGGCCGTTCAATATGCCGACGACCTGAGGATGCCTCCCAAGGGGAAGCTCGCCGAGTCGGAAGTCGCCGCGCTTCGGGCCTGGGTTCGGAACGGAGCGGTCTGGCCGTCGGCGAAGGACCAGCCCGGGACCGCCGATCTCCAGCCCGATCGTCGGGCGATCGTCACCGAGGAGGATCGCGCCTTCTGGGCGTTCCGGCCGGTGGTCGATCCCGCTCCGCCGACGGTGCGTGACCGCGCCTGGATCGAGTCTCCCATCGACCGCTTCATTCTCGCCAGGCTGGAGGACGCCGGCCTGCGCCCCTCGCCCGCCGCGGACCGTCGCACGTTGATCCGCCGCCTCACGTTCGACCTGACGGGACTGCCGCCGACGCCCGAGGCGGTCGCCGCGTTTCTGGCCGACGATCGGCCCGACGCCTATGACCAGCTCGTCGATCGCTTGCTGGCGAGCCCGGCCTATGGCGAGCGCTGGGGGCGGCGATGGCTCGATCTGGCCCGTTACTCCGACAGCAACGGCATGGACGAGAACGTGGCCTACGCCAACGCCTGGCGGTATCGCGATTACGTGGTGGCGTCGTTCAACGCCGACATGCCCTACGATCGGTTCCTGAAGGAGCAGATCGCGGGCGACCTCCTGCCCGCGGCCGACGAGTCCGCCAGGCACGCCGCGATCACGGGCACCGGGTTCCTCGTGCTCGGCCCGAAGATGCTGGCCGAGGACGACCCGGTGAAGATGGAGATGGACATCGTCGACGAACAGGTGGACACCGTGGGCAAGGTCTTCCTGGGCCTCACCCTGGGCTGCGCCCGTTGCCACGACCATAAGTTCGACCCGATTCCGACCCACGACTATTACGCCATGGCCGGAATCTTCAAGTCGACCAAGTCGATGGCCAACCACAAGGTCGTGGCGATGTGGCACGAACGGGCCCTGGCCGACGCGGAGCGCAGGGCCGCCCTGGAAGCGCACAACGCGCGCAAGGTCGCGGCCGAGGCGGCGGTGAAAGCGGCGACGGCCAGGGCGCGCAAGGCCCTGAACGCCGAGGCGACCACGCGCGTGGCCGACTACCTCCTGGCCGCGAAGGTCGCGATCGAGACCGGCCAACCCGTCGCGGAGGTCTCGCGAGAACGAAACCTCCAGCCGAAATTCCTGGAGCGCTGGGTCAAGACGCTGACCCTGGCGAAGGACGACCCCGGCTCCGTCTTCCGCGACTGGCTCGAACGGGGCGACCCGGAACTGGCCGCGGAATATCAGCGCCGGTTCGACCGGGCCGCGGGGCCCTCGGGCACCACCGACCTGGCGGCGTTCCGCAAGGTGCTCGACGACCCCGAAGGCCCCCTCTCCGCGCCCAGGAAGAACGCCGAGGAGTTCTACCCGGCCGAGGCCGCCGACCGCCTGGAATCGGCGAAGGCCGAGGTGAAATCGCTGGAGGAATCCGCCCCCGCGATTCCGGAGGCCATGGCCGTGGAGGAAGGGACCGCGGCCGACCTGAAGATCCACCTGCGCGGCAGTCACCTAACACTCGGCGAGGTCGCCCCGCGGGGCTTTCCCAGGGTCCTGGCCCCGCGCGACGCCGAAGCGGTCCCCGATCTGCCCACGGGAAGCAGCGGGCGTCGCGAACTCGCCGAGTGGATGGCCAGGCCCGATCACCCGCTCACGGCTCGGGTGTTCGTCAACCGGATCTGGCTCGGCCACTTTGGCCAGGGGATCGTTCGCACACCCGACAACTTCGGCCGCCTGGGCGAACCGCCCACCCACCCCGAACTCCTCGACTGGCTCGCCTCGCGGTTCGTCGAATCGGGCTGGTCGATCAAGGCGCTGCACCGCTTGATCGTGCGATCGTCAACCTATCGCATGGGCGGTCGATGGGACGAACAGGCGGCCGAGGCGGACCCCGAGAACCGCCTGCGATGGCGATTCGACCGGCGACGACTGGAGGCCGAGGCGATCCGCGACGCGATCCTGGCCGTCAGCGGCGGTCTCGATCGCGCGATGGGTTCCACTCGTCTGAACGTGAAGAACCATGCTTACGTGAACACGACAGGGGCGACCCAGAGGGCCGCCCTGTACGACGCCGGGGTCCGCTCCGTTTACTTGCCGGTGATCCGGAGCGGACTCTACCCCGTGTTCCAGGCGTTCGACTTCGCGGACCCGAGCGTGTCGACCGGAATGCGCGACCCCACGACGGTTCCCTCGCAGGCCCTCTTTCTGTTGAACGACGGCCTCGTGTTGCGGGCGTCGTCGGCCTGGGCGCGGCGGCTTCTGGATCGAGTGGATCTGGACGACGCCGGTCGCGTCCAGCTCG
>JBFWRA010000494.1:0-4678 GCA_050249155.1 Isosphaeraceae bacterium
GCTCTGTCCCAGGCGACTTCGCAATCGTCCCGACCGCTCTTTGCGGGCCTTGACGCGGAACCCATGCCCGACCGATAATTCGGGGTGTTGACCGCGAGCGACGGCCTCCGTACCGCGGAAGGGGCTCTCGTCGCGAAGCCCGAACGGGTTTTCAGAGTTCCGACTCCCGACCTTCCGGCCGATCCTGACGCGCCCTCGCCTCCCTCACCCCGAGGAGTCTCACCCATGTCGAAGTCACTGGCCGCCCTGTGCGGCGCGCTGATCCTGACGGGTTCCACCTCGGCCTTCGCGGCCGACGTCCGCGGTGACTACGTGGAGGCCCGCACCGCCGACGTTTTCACCGGCCCCTGTTTCTCCAACGCCGAGGTTTTCATCTACGGCAGTCAGGCCGTGCTGGCCTGGAAAGTGAACTCCGGGTCGTACCAGGGCGTCGACCTTTCGGGACTGAGCGTCGCCGCCGCGTTGAAGGGCACGACCACGTTCTCGGAAGACAAGCCCGAACAGGCCAGGGCGATCCTCATCGTCGACGAGAAGGCCGATAGCCGTCAGCGCGAGGCGTTGATCGCCATGGCGAAGTCCCTGGCCGGTCCCCGGCTGGGCAACGTCGTCGGCGTCACCACGACCACGATGAGCCTCAAGATCGAGCGGCACGCCAAGCCTGGCGACGAGATCTCCGAACACGCCAAGCACGGCATGCCCCACGCTCCTCGGGCGACCTTCTGGGCCTCGGGGCTCGCTCAGATCCTGACCCGACCGCTGGACGGCCGCGACCACTTCTGCGGTAACGAGGTCGTCGCGTATCCCCCGCTCTCCAAGGGGGTCGACGTCCTGCCAGCCTACACCCTGGGCCACCAGTTCAAGGGCGAGGGCCTGGGCACCATCTGGGACGACCCGAATTGCCGAAGCGCCTTCGTGGGCAGCTTCGCCCTGTAGTCCATCTGGCCAACGCGAATCGCGTGGGGTCCGCGAGGGCGGGCCCCACCTCACTGGGTACCACGATCCCCCAGGAACCTTCCCGCATGCGACCGCCTCGTCCGACCCTCCTCCGCCCGCTTCTGGCCGTCGCCGCGGCGCTGACTTTGTCCGCGGCGCTGGTGCCTTCCGCCGTCCTGGCTCAAGAATCCTACAAGATCGAGCCCTTGAAGGAAGCCCCGCCGGAAGCCCTCGCCGCTCCCCTCCGCGACGCGCTCCAGGCCGAGGGTTACCGCGTCGTTGACGGCCAGGGGAAGCCGTACGCCGATCTCTGGATTCGGAAGAGCGTTCCGGCGACGGAAGCCCCAGGCAAACCGAAAGGGGCGATCCTGTTTCCGTTCCTGACCGAAGGGGAACTGATCGGAGCGCTGCGCTACGTCGGCGAGGGTTACGACAATCGCGATCAGGCGATCGCCAAGGGGGTTTACACGCTGCGGTACGGGCTCCAGCCTGTCAACGGCGACCACCTCGGGGTGAGTCCTTATCGCGACTACGCGCTGTTGTTGCCCGCGGCGAAGGATCGGACCGTCGCGGTCGTCCCTCGCAAGGCGCTTGAGGAGAGGAGTTCGGAAACCGCGGGCACGAGCCACCCGGCGATCCTGTTGATGACCGCGGCCCAGCCCGGAGGACCGACCCCTCCCGCGATCGTTCGCGACGAGGAGCGGAACACCTGGGCGGCGGCCTTGCCACTCTCGACGGCCGTCCAGGGTTCGCCGACGGCCTCACCAGTCACCGTGGGGATCGTCCTGATCGGGGTACTGGGGGGCTAAGCCCGCGACTCGGGGCGATTCCACAACGCCCGGTGAGTGAGCTACGGTTCCCTGGAGACGTCCAGGATCGTCCAGGGAGCGCCCGCGCCGTATGCCGTTGCCACTACTGCTGGCCCTGTTTCTGGCGTTCGGATTCGATTCCGCCAGTGGCGAGACCCCGCCGCCCCCGCTTTCGTCGGCCGACTCGTTCCGCGTCGTCGGGCTGACGACCACGGGCGTTCTGCTCGTGGGGGGATTCGCCTGGGTGGCGGGTTGGCTGGTGGCCCGGTCGATCTACAGAAACGGCAGGGCGAGTCCTCGCAACCGCCGCGCGCAGAGCCTGGCCATCCGCGTGGTGGACCTGCTCGGCCTGGTGGTCTACGGCGCGATCCTCCATGAACTCGGCTGGGCCGACGTGATCCGGCGCGGGTTTGGGATGGCGGACTTCGTGCTCCTCGACGAGGCCCTGATCCTTCTGCCGTTTCTGCTGATCCAGGTTCTGGGATGGTGGGGGTTGTATCCCGCCCAGCAGGCCCTCTGGCTGGTCCGGTCCAACGGCCATGCCGAGCGCCTGGGGCGGCACCTCTGGCTCAAGGCGAGGCAGTCGATGGGGATGGTCCTCCCCGTCGCGGCGGTCTACGGCCTGGGGACCGACCTGCTCCACTGGGTCTGGCCAGAATCCCGGTCCAGCACCTGGGAACAGCCGATCAGCCTGGGAGTCATGGGCCTGGTCGTCCTCTCGATGGCCCCGGCGCTGGTCCGGCTGGCCTGGCCGACACACCCGCTGCCGCCAGGCCCTCTGCGCGACCGGCTGGAGCGCCTCGCCCGCCGGGTCGGTTTCCGTTGCACCGACATTCTCGTCTGGGACACGAACCTCGGGGTCGTGAACGCGGGAGTGACCGGAGCGCTGCCCTGGTTCCGCTACGTCCTCCTGACCGACGCGCTGATCGACCACCTCAGCCCCTACGAGGTCGCGGCCGTCTTTGGGCACGAGATCGGGCACATCGCGCACCGACATCTCGTTTACTTTGGCTTCTTCATCCTGGGAAGCCTGGGTTTTCTGTCGGTCGCCGAGATGTGGATTGGAGCGTGGCCCACGTCCGACTGGCTGGCGGCCTATCCGACGGCGACGCTGGTGGGTCAGTCGATCCTGGCCCTGATTTTGGTCGGGGGCTACTTCCTGGTGGTCTTCGGCTTCCTTTCGCGACGGTTCGAGCGTCAGGCCGACGTGTTTGGTTGCCGGGTGGTGTCATGCGGCTCGCTGGACTGTCCGCCCCACGGCGACCTGGACGGCCGGTCCGAGCCCTCGGGCGCGCTCCCCCGCCTGAAGGCCCGGCGGGCCACCGCGGCCACGCCGCTTTGCCCGGTGGGCATTCGAATCTTCATCGGGGCCCTCTCGCGCGTGGCGATGCTCAACGGTATGCAGCCTCGACGGTGGTGCTGGCGGCATGGGAGCATCGTTCGGCGCGTCGAGTTCCTCGAGGGGCTGATCGGCCGCCCCGAAGTCGAGCGGAGGTTTCAATCCGGGGTCAATCGGCTCCGCCTGGTGACCGCCACCCTGCTCGTCGTCGCGCTGGGAGCGGTCCTGGCCAACGGTTACTGGCGCTAATCGGCACCGCCGAGAGGTCGGCCGCCCTCCTTCGGGTCGACTTCAGGGGCTGGTGAGTTCCGATCACCTGAGAATCGGAAAAGATCCGACTTCCATCGGCGAATCGCTTATCATGGCTAGGTGGCTATGGAATGGCCAAACGAGCGACTTGACGCCCGCCATCCGGGACGGCCACAATTGGCGGGCGAGTCCCCATGAACCGCCCCACCCACGTGAGAGTTCGCCGATCGATGGATCGAAGCCGAGGAGAACGAGCCTGGCCATGGCGCGTGCCGCTCCTCGCGGTAACGCTCCTGCTGGGACTCGTCGACTCGACGCCCGCGCGAGGGGCGGTCGAATCTCATTCGGTAGATTGTTCCTGTGGGATCAAGTGCCGCAAGCAACGCTGTTGTTGTGGCCATGAGCGAACTCGACCTGATCGGGAGGTTCCCTCGGATCGACTGCCCCCCGTCGGCGGGTCGCTCCTGCTCGATGAAGCGCCTTGCGACGACCCGGGGCCACCCTCCTCCGCGGGAGTGACTCCGGTCGCCAGGCACGGCCTTCCCGCCGTCTCGATTCACATGGCGGCCCCGGCTCGTTCGGAATTCCTCCGTTCTGGCCATCCCTCTCTCGCACCCGCCCGGCGCGCCTCCCGCGTCGATGAACCTCCGGAACGCGACGACGTCGGCTGAACTCGCTGGCGCGACCGCCCCTGGAATCGGTCCAGGTCGGACGCGCCATCGTCGTTGACGAAACGATCGCGGCCCTGTTCACGGGTCCGGCGTGGAGCCGTGCCCGTTCGAAATCGGTTCATCTTCCTGGAGTGATGAATGCTCATGCGTAGCCAACAGCGACGCGCGTTCACCTTGATCGAGCTTCTGGTCGTGATCGCGATCATCGCGGTCCTCATCGCGCTTTTGCTTCCGGCGGTTCAGGCCGCTCGCGAGGCCGCCAGGCGTGCCCAGTGCATGAACCACCTCAAGCAGATCGGCCTGGCGATGCACAACTACCATTCGACCTCGAACTGCTTCCCCGTGGGGTTTCTTTATCCGACGAACGTGGTTGGTCTGCCCGCGCCGGCGCTGCACTATCGCTGGTCGGTGCTCGCGCAGTTGACGCCCTACCTGGAACAAACCAACGTCTATAACGCGCTGAACATGAATTACCCGATCGCCGCGGGGGCCTCGGGGATTTACGGGGCGGGGCCCTGGTCGGTGTTCGCCGCGAACACGACCTGCTTGTCGACCCGGGTGGCCTTTTTCCTCTGTCCCAGCGACGGCCAGGAAGCCCCTTCAACGATCACCGGGGGGGTACGCTCGGGTGCGACGAACTATCAATTCTGCACCGGGGACGGCTCTCTCAATAGCGC
>JBFWRA010000495.1:0-4677 GCA_050249155.1 Isosphaeraceae bacterium
GATGACCTCGCCGAGTTGGAGCCGAGATTGCGGGTCGAGGCCGGTGGTCGGCTCGTCCAGAAAGAGCACCCGCGGGTCGCCAATCAGGGCGATCGCGACGGCCAGTCGCTGGCGCTGGCCTCCGGACAGCTGCTCGATGAAGGATGCCGACTTGGCGTCGAGTGAGACCCTGCTGAGAACGGCCTCGGGCTCCAGGCCCTCCCGATAAAAACTTCGGAAGAGTCGCACCATCTCCAGAACGGTCTGCCGCTCGGGGAATCGAGTATCCTGGAGCGTGACGCCGATCTGTTCGCGAATCTCCCTGTCGTGGCGATCCCAGCGCATGCCGAGGACCTCGACCTCCCCCGAGGTCGGTTGGTTCAGACCTTCCAGGATCTCGACGGTGGTGGTCTTGCCGGCGCCGTTGGGTCCGAGCAGACCGAAGCACTCGCCCGCGTGGACGTCCAGATCGATCCCGTTGACCGCGTCGACCGGCCCGTTTCTCCCCTTGTACCGCTTGCGAAGTTCCCTCACACGGATGACCGAATCGGACATGCCAACCTTCCAGGGCCGGAGAACGGGTCTATCCCGAGGCGTTCGGGCACGAGGACCACTTTATCCGGATCTCCCTCGACCGAACAGTTAGATCACGGTCCCCTGGGGAAGACTCGTGTTCCTGGGGATCACGACGATCTTGTCTCGGATGAAATACTGGGTCGACTCCTCCCCGGAGTCCTCGACGTTCCCGACGTTGCTCACCCGGACGTTGGGGCCGATCCGCACGTTCTTGTCGATGATGGCGTTCTCGATCGTGCTTCCCGAGGCGATGCCCAGGTTGGGCCGCTTGCTCTGCCGGTTCTGCTCCAGGTGCCTGTCCTGTTCGTAGAGGTCCGACCCCATGATGTAGGTGTTGCGGATCGTCACGTGATCGGCGATCTGGGTTCGCACGCCGATGACGGAATTCTCGATCACGCTCCCCGCACCGATCAGGCAACCGTCGGCGATGAGACTATTCTTGACGGTGGCTCCGAGAATTCGGGTGCAAGGGAGGTAGCGCGCCCTGGTGAAGATCGGCGAGTCGCCGAACGTGAAGTCGAACGGAGGGTTCTCGCGAGTCAGGTCGATATTCGCCTGATGGAACGCGCCGACGGTTCCGATGTCTTCCCAGTAACCGTCGAAGAGGTGCGTCTGGACCCGGAAATTCGCGATCGCCTGGGGAAAGACCTCGTGCCCGAAGTCGGTCGCGCTTCCACCGGCGAGGAGGTTCACGAGCGTCGACCGGTTGAACAAGTAGATTCCCATACTCGCGAGATACGAGCGGCCGTTGGAGGCGATGCCCAGTTTCTCCAGCCAATCCGGCTCGGTCCGGACGCGCTGGAGTTTCTCGGTGGTCTTGGGCTTCTCCTCGAAGTCGATCACCTTGCCCGAGGCGTCGATTCTCATGATCCCGCAAGACCGCGCGGTCTCCTCGTCGACGGGGAGCGCCGCGATCGTGGCCTCGGCCTTGTTTTCCAGGTGGGTTCGAATCATGTCCTGGAAGTTCATCCGGTAGAGCTGGTCGCCCGAGAGGATCAGGACGAGGTCGTAATTCTCCTCGGTGAAGTAGGGGATGTTGCGACGGACGGCGTCGGCGGTCCCCTGATACCAAGTCTCGTGCTGCATCGTCTGCTGCGCGGCGAGGATCTCGACGAAGCCTCGCCCGAACGCGTCGAACTTGTACGTGTTCGATATGTGTCGATGCAGGCTCACCGAGTTGAACTGCGTGAGGACGAAGATCCGGTTCAGTCCGGAGTGGATGCAGTTCGAGATGGGAATGTCGATCAACCGATACATGCCCGCGATCGGGACCGCCGGCTTGCTTCGAGACTTCGTCAGGGGGAAAAGTCGCGTGCCGCGACCGCCTCCGAGGATTAGACAGATCACCTTGGGCATGACGTCCACCCTTCCGAGCGTTGCGTTGGCCTCTGGGACTTGAGAGAAGGGCCGGCCGGAACCCCCTCTCAAGTCATTCGGAACGGACGATCACAGCCAGAAGTCTCCAGGCTCGATCCGGCCGACTCGAGCGGAGTCTCACCAACCCCTGGCCATGTTGGTCTCGATCACCTTGCGAGCGCCGTCAAGGTCCGAACCCGTCTGTTGCATGTAGAGCCGTACGGCGTGCAGTTTGTCGCCCTGCGCCTTGGCCAGACACTCGCGGGCGGTCGTGCAGAGGTCGGCCCCGTTGACCACGCCGAGCAAATTCTTGGAGATCACCCAGGCGTCTCGGGGCCGATGCGTGACCCGCAGAATCTCCTCACCCGGGTAATTCGAATGCGCGAAGCCCCGCGCTTCCGAGTCGGACTCGGCGCAGGCGATCATGATGTGAGACGTGGTTTCCACCTCGAACAAGGGCATTGGAGAACCCCTTTCTTGAGATGTGGTCGAAACGCGGCTCCCTCTCCACGCGTGGACGAGTCTGCTGGAGTTGAGCCTCTCCCGGCGATCCTACACCCGCGGAAGTGCCGGGTCAAATGGGGGTCGATCCACGGGAGTCCGGGGATTCCTCGCGGTGGGTTCGCAGCGGTTCTCGAACGAATTCGACCCGAATCAGAGGACGACGTGGGGAAAATGTCTCGATCGGTGTCCCCTGATGGTCGATCCCATCGCGTTACCGTCTCGGACCTGAACCCGTTTCGGAGACTCATCCGCCTCGAATATCGTCAATGGATTCCCGGGGACGGACGACTTCATCGACTCGCGAGAGGACGGCGCGCTCCAGCGGTTTGACCGGTGTTGGAGAACGGGTTACGATAAGGCGCGTTCGGTGGGATCCGGACGATCCTCCCGCGTTTTCCGATTCCCCAACGAGGTGGCGCGCATGTTCCGCATCGACGCCCAGAAGCCGGTTCACTTCTGCGACGGCCTCACCCGACGCGACTTCCTTCACGCCGGATCGCTCGCCTGCCTCGGCCTGGGATTGCCCGGCGCGCGGGCGCTTGAGGCGATGGGGGCGACTCGCGGGGATCGCGATGTCAACTGCATTCTTCTGTTCCTGGTGGGAGGCCCCTCCCAGCTCGATACCTGGGACATGAAACCCAGCGCCCCCGAGGAGATCCGAGGCCCGTTCTCGCCGATCGACACGAAGGTCCCCGGAATCCAGGTCTCGGAGGTCTTCCCAAGGCTGGCGGGGATCATGGACCAGGTCTCCCTGGTCAGGACCGTCCACCACGACGCCGCGGCCGTTCACGACACCGGCCACCAGATGATGCAGACGGGCCGGCTCTTCACCGGCGGAATCGAGCATCCGCAGTATGGCTCGGTCGTCGCGAGGCTCAAAGGGGCCAGGAAGGACGCTCCACCGAACGTGTTGCTGCCCAAGCCGATCGGGGCCACGGGCGGCAACATGCCGCACGGTCACGCCGCGGGCTACCTCGGCAAGGGATTCGACCCTTTCATCCTCAACGCCGACCCCAACGACAAGGACTTCAAGGTCCCCGACCTGTTGCCGCCAGACTACGTCACCGCCGTTCGGGAACGCCGACGTCGCTCCCTCCGCTCGGCGATCGACGGGGCCGTCGGGGCGTTCGAGGCGTCCGACGACGCCAGGCTCCTGGACGCCAACTTCGAGGGGGCCTTCCGCCTCATGTCCAGCCCCGCCGCCCGCGAGGCGTTCGACCTCGACGCCGAACCAACACCCTTGCGCGACCGCTACGGCAGGACCCGGTTCGGGCAGAGCTGCCTGCTGGCGCGGCGCCTGGTCGAACGCGGCGTGAGATTCGTGACCGTGAACATGTTTGAGACCGTATTCAACGAGATCACCTGGGACATCCACGGCTCGTCCCCGTTCAGCCCCATCGAGAGCTACAAGAACGAGGTCGGCCCGAACTTTGACGCCGCCTACTCCTCGCTTCTTGAGGACCTCAGGCAACGCGGGATGCTCGAAAACACCATGGTGCTCGCCTTCGGGGAATTCGGTCGAACGCCCAAGATCAATCCCGCCGGTGGTCGGGACCATCATCCCGCCTGCTGGACGGTCCTCTTCGCGGGCGGACCCGTGCGAGGGGGTCGCGTGGTCGGCGTCTCCGACGAGAACGGACACGCCCCAAAGGACCGGCCTGTCACCACCGCGGAGATCGCCGCGACCGTTTACGAGGGGCTGGGAATCAGCCTCGACACCGAACTGCCAGGGCCCCAAAACCGTCCGATCCGGATCGTCGACCACGGCGTCGAGCCGATCCGAGAGTTGTTCTGAGGCCGAGTGGACCCCACAAGAGCTTGATCCGCCATGACCGCTCGTCTCCGCTGGGCCGCCGGCCCGCTCCTCACGCTCCTGGTCGCGACGCGTTTCGCCGTCGGCGGCGAGTTCCAGGTGCTCCCCTCCGCCATTCGGCTTGACGGACCTCACGCCCGTCAACGGCTCCTGGTCGAGGCCAGGGAAGGAACCGCCTGGGTCGGCGACCTGACCTCGAAGGCGACGTTCCAGGTCCAGGATCCGCGAGTCGCCCGGGTCGAACCGGACGGGACGCTCTTTCCCGTCGCCAACGGCTCGACCCTCGTCACCGCGACGATCGACGGCCGCTCCGCCAGCGCGACGGTCTCGGTCGAGAACGCCGGACGCGACGAGACCTGGAGCTTTCGGAACCACGTCGAATCGGTGCTTTCCAAGGCGGGATGCAACCAGGGCGCTTGCCACGGCGCCGCGGCCGGGAAGAACGGGTT
>JBFWRA010000496.1:0-4673 GCA_050249155.1 Isosphaeraceae bacterium
TCCC
Source organism: Isosphaeraceae bacterium (assembly GCA_050249155.1). Taxonomy (GTDB): domain Bacteria; phylum Planctomycetota; class Planctomycetia; order Isosphaerales; family Isosphaeraceae; genus JBFWRA01. The sequence continues at coordinate 5 of JBFWRA010000496.1, forward strand.
CATTGACCTCGGGTAGTCCTTCCAGGCTCGTCGTCCTTAGCCAGACGCCATAACTAAAGAGTGCGATCACGATCGTGATGAATATGATCGAAAACGGAGTCTTCTCGATTGGAGACGTCATTGGCGACTCGTGAAACCAAAGTATTGATGATCGTGGTTCTTCGAAACGCGAGGATCTCCTACCCGCGCTGGCGATCCGCGTCAATCCCAGTGGGGTGGTCGATGCCGCCGTGTCGCGGGCGCGACCATTTCGCGATCTAATTGGGGCTGGATGACCAGACCCCGGCGGAGGGACGCCTCGGCCCGGGGTGCGTGGCTGGGTTCATCTGCCTTTGACGGCCCGAGGGCTCGCGTTCTATGATCTTCAGAGTTTCAAGGTTTCTCGGCGAGACACGGTGAAGGGAGCGAGACGCGGACCATGCGAGGACCGGTGGCGATCATTCTCGCGGCGGGACACGGCAAGCGGATGAAGTCGGAGCGCGCCAAGGTCCTCCACGAGGTCTGCGGTCAGCCCATGATCCGCTACGTGGTCGACGCCGCGCGAGGCGCGGGGGTCAAGACCATCGTCGTGGTCGTGGGGTACGGGGCCGATCAGGTCCGGTCGGCCCTGGCTGACGAGCCCGACGTGCTGTTCGCCACGCAGACCCGGCAACTCGGCACCGGTGACGCCGTCCGGGCCTGCCATGACGTGTTGAAGGAGTATCAAGGTCCGGCGCTGGTGCTGGTCGGCGATGAACCGTTGATCCGACCGGGACCGCTGGCCGACCTTCTGGCCAGGCGAGAGCAGGACCAGGCCGCGTGCCTGCTGGGCACCGCCGTCGTGCCCGACCCGACGGGCTTCGGCAGGATCATCCGGGATTCCGCCGGTCGGTTCCTCCGGATCGTCGAACAGCGCGACTGCACCGTCGAGGAGCGCGGCATTCGAGAGATCAACCCGAGCTGTTACGTCTTCGACTTGCCCACGCTCTGGGAGGCCCTCGACCAGCTCACCACGAGCAACGCGCAGGGAGAATACTATCTGACCGACGCTCCGACCCTGCTCCAGAAGATGGGGAAAAAGGTCATGGCGCTGGACGTGCTGGAGCCCAACGACGTCCTCGGCGTCAATACTCGGCAGCATCTCGCCGAGGCCGCCGCGATCATGCAGGCGAGAATTCAAGATCACTGGATGACCGAGGGAGTGACGATCCTCGACCCGCGAAACACCTACGTCGACGCCCGCGCCAGGATCGGTCGGGACACCACGATCCTACCCTTCACCGTGATCTCCGGTCCGGTGACCGTGGGGGCCAACTGCCGGGTCGGGCCGTTCACACACCTCCGGCCCGGGACCGTGCTGGAGGACGGCGCGGAGGTCGGGGCGTTCGTCGAGATCTCGCGGACGACCATGGCGACGGGTGCGATCGCCCGGCACCTGGCCTATCTCGGAGACGCCACGCTGGGACCGAACGTCAACGTCGGGGCGGGTGTGGTCACGGCCAACTTTGACGGCCAATCCAAAAGGCGAACCGAGATTGGCGAGGGAGCGATGATCGGCTCGGGCGCGGTGCTCATCGCTCCGGTGAAGGTCGGAGTCAACGCGATCGTCGGAGCCAACGCCGTGGTCACCAGCGGAAACGACGTTCCGGCAGGGGCCACGGTCGTCGGCGTTCCCGCCCGACCCCTGCGGCGGGACTGACTGAACGCGGGGGACGGTCACGCTCCGTTCACGGCGTGGTACAGGTTGACGTAACGGGCGAACAAGTCGTCATAGATCGCCGCGTTGGCGGGGTCGGGCTCGACCACCCGTTCCACCGCCACCATCGCCCTGGCGGCGGCGTCGAAGTCGGGAAAGGCCCCGGCGGCCAGCGCCGCGGCCATCGCCGAACCCAGGGCGCACGACTCGGTCTCCCTGGTCAAATGGACAGGACGTTTCAGGACGTCGGCGTGAATCTGGAGCCAGAGCTGGGACTTCGCCCCGCCCCCGCCGACGAAGACCCGGTCCACGCGCAGGCCGTGGGCCGAGGCGTCCTCGAGGATGTGGCGGGTGCCGCACGCGGTCGCCTCGTAAAGCGCCCGAAACACGTGCCCGGAGCCGTGGGCCAGGGAAAGACCCGAGATCACCCCACGCGCCTGGGGATTCTTGAACGGAGAACGATTCCCTTGCCAGTCGTCGCGGACGACCAGACCCTCCGCGCCCGCCGGCACGGCGGCCGCCTTTTCATCGAGAACTTGATAGACGTTGACCCCTCGACGATCGGCCTCGGCTTGCTCTCCGCCGGCGAACTGGCGGCGATACCAGTCCAGGATGGAGCCGGTGGCGGTCTGACCCGCCTCGATGGTGTAGAGTCCCTCCACGGTGGCGTCTGGGTAGCAGCCCGCCGCCCCCGAGCCGAACACGCCGTTGCGCGACTGGGCCAGGTGGCAGGTGCTCGAACCGACGATCACGGCCACGTCGCCGTCTCCGGTCGCCCCGAGTCCCAGCATTCCCAGATAGGCGTCGATGCCTCCCTGCGCCACGGGGGTCCCCGCGGCGAGCCCGAGGGCCTTCGCGGCCTCCTGACTGAGCGTGCCTTCCCCCCGGCCCAGGGGAACGATCGTCTCCGGCCATTTATCCGTCAGGTCGTCGAGTCCGACCTTCGCCATCAAGGCGAGTGGCCAGCCGCCGTCAGGTCGGGCGTAATTCCACTTCACCGCGACGTGGTTCAGGGAGAGGGTCCACTGGCCGGTCAGTCTCCGCATCATCCAGTCGGTGCATTCGACGATCCGGGCGGCTTCCTCGTAGACCTTGGGTTCGTTCCGCTTGAGCCAGAGCGCCTTCGGGAGCATCCATTCGGGGGAGACTTTCCCCGAGACGTATCGCAGGGCCGGGTCCTGGGTCTGGCTGATCGCCTCGGCCTCGCGAAACGAACGCTGGTCCATCCAGAGCAAGGCGGGGCGCAGAGGCGTGCCGTCCTCTCGGCAGGCGACGACCGTGCAGGCGGTGCAGTCCAGTCCGATGCCGATCACTTGCTCGGGCCGGACTTTCCCCTCCTCCAGGGCCTTGCGGACGGCGACCTGGGCCGCTTCCCACCAGCGCGCCGGAGACTGCTCGGCCCAACCGGGTTGAGGGTAGTGGGTCTCGATCGGGCTGACTCCAAAGGCCAGGGTCCTGCCCGAGAGGTCCACCAGCGCCGCTCTAAGGCTTTGGGTCCCGACGTCCAGTCCCAGCGAATACGAGGCGTCCGCCACGGGTCGTCTCCTCAAAACGTCTTGCGGCTGTCCAGCAGGAACGTCACGGGACCGTCGTTGACCAGTTCGACCTTCATCTGAGCCCGGAAGATCCCGGTGGCGACCTGGGGACCCAGGGCCTGGACGTGGTCGTTGAAGCGGAGGTAGAGCCGTTCGGCCTCGGAGGGATCGGCGGCCTCGGTGAAGCTGGGCCGGCGGCCCCCTCGGCAGTCGGCCAGCAACGTGAACTGGCTGACCACCAGCACGCCCCCGCCGACCTCGACCACTCCTCGGTTCATCTTGCCCTGGTCGTCTTCGAACGCCCGGAGCGCCACCACCTTCTCCGCGAGGCGGTGGGCGTCGACGTCCTCGTCTCCCCTGGCCACGCCGAGCAGGACCAGCCAGCCCCGGCCAATCTGGCCGACGACCGCGCCCTCGACCTCGACGGCGGCCCGGGACACCCGTTGCAGTACCGCCCTCATGAAGGAACGCTCCGCGCCTGGCACGTTCGCCGACCCCGATCGGCGGTCGGAGCAGTCTAGCCGATTTCCAGGCGTGATGTTAGCCTCGACGTCGCGGTCGGGGCCGGGACGGCGGGAATCGTCACGAGGCCCTCCCGCGCGACCGAGAGGCGGGAGGCGGCTCTTGTCGGGATCGAAGCGAGTGGTTCTGCGCGTCGGGGTCGTCGGGCTGGGTCGGCTCTGGGAAACCCGGCACAAGCCAGCCCTGATGCGACTCCGCGACCGGTTCCGCGTCACCGCGGTCTACGACCAGGTCGCCCGCAGGGCCGAGATCGAGGCGGCTCACTTCTCGTGCGCGGCCGAGGACGGGCTCACGGCGCTGATTCATCGTGACGACGTCGACGTCGTTTACTTGATGACTCCCCAATGGTTTGGCACGCACGCGATCCCCCTGGCCTGCGCGGCGGGCAAGCCCATTTACTGCGCGCTGCCCCTGGCCGGAGAACTCGCCGATCTGGAGGCCCTGGCCAAGCGGATCGAGGGGGCGGGAATCCCCTTCATGCCCGAGTTCGCCAGGCGCTTTTACCCGGCGACCCTGCGGTTGCGCGAGCTGCTGGCGACCGTGCTCGGCGCGCCGAGGTTGATCGTCGGCCACACCCGGCTCTATGGCTTCGACCGTTACGGCACGCCCGGCCCGACGACGCAGATGGCCCCGGCCCCCTTGCTGCTGGACCCCGGCGGATTCCTGCTGGATTGGTGCTGCTTCCTCTTCCAGGGCAGACCCGCGCGCCTGCAAGGGTGGGAAGGGGTCGTCTTGCCAGGCAAGGAAGGAACCTCGGACGCCGACCCCGACTTCGAGACCTTCGTCGCCGAGTTCGAGGGGGGAGGACTCGCCCAGCTCTCCATCGGCCGATATCACCGCCCATCCTGGGGAGACGCCTCGAAGTTCCTTCCCGCTCCCGGTTTTCAGATCTTCGCCGAACGCGGGGCCGCCTGGGTGGAGTTGCCCGAGATCGGAA
>JBFWRA010000497.1:0-4670 GCA_050249155.1 Isosphaeraceae bacterium
GCCCCGACCATCGCCAGGCCGAGCGTGACCAGATACCAGGCCAGGACTCCGTTGAGAAACACCGTGATGAGGCGCCGCGTCAATGGCGGAGTGGACATCGCCGAGAGCCAGGGCGGCACGACCTGGAGCGCGGCGATCCCCAGGGCGGCCGCGACACCCACGCCCAGGAGCGTGACCCACCGCGGTCTTTCCGAACCACGCGAAGCGTTGGACAAGGTCATCGCTCTTCCCCTGGATCGTCGAGGGCGTCGACCTTCGCCCTGGCGGCCTTCTTCCTGGCCGCGGCCTTCTTCTTGGCCGCGGCGGGTTCCGGCGTGTGGGGCGAGGGCATGGGCGCGTGAATCAGCGAACGCCAGGCGACGAGTCGGTCATGAAGCTCCTTGAGTTTCTCCGGACGCTTCGCGGCCAGGTCGTCCGTCTCGCCGACGTCGTCGCGAAGGTTGTAAAGCTCGCGACGGCCGTCCTCGAAGAACTCGATCAACTTCCAGTCCCCCGACCGGATCGCGCCGGCGGGAGTGGTTCGCCAACTGTCAGCGCCCGCCCCCAGGTAGCCTGGGAAGTGCCAGAAGAGGGCCTCCGACGCGGTCCGGCCGCGGCCCCCCTGGCCAGTCAAGAGCCCAAGGTAGCTCAGGCCGTCCAGGGGGTAACCCTCGGGGGCCCTGGCTCCGGCCACTTCGAGCAGGGTCGGATAGAGGTCGACGCTATTGATCGGCCGGTCGCAGGTGCCTCCCGCCGGAATCTGGCCAGGCCATCGGAAGATGTAAGGAACGCGAACCCCCCCTTCGTAGAGCATTCCCTTGCCCCCCCGCAAGGGCGCGTTGTCGGTGATCTCGCCCGTCTTTTTCAATCCGGCCCGGGTGTAGCCGCCGACCCCGCCGTTGTCGCTGGTGAAGATCACCAGCGTCTTCTCGCCAAGCTTCAGGTCGTCCAGGGTCTTGAGAATCCGACCGACGCTCTCGTCGACGCTGGCGATCATCGCCGCGTAGGTCGGGTCGCGATGCCCGCCGGCCTGGGGCTTGTCCTGGAATCGCTCGATGAGTTCCTTCTTCGCCTCATAAGGCGAGTGGACCCCGAAGTGATGCAAGGCGAGGAAGAACGGCCGGTCCTTGCTCCTGGTGATGAAGTCGACGGCCTTCCCGGTCAGGAAGTCGGCGAGGTAGGTGCCCGGGGGCGTGTCGGTCGGCGGGGTCGTGACGAAGTCGAAATGCCTTCCCATTGAAACGACGGCCTCGTCGAACCCCCTGGCGGAAGGGTGGTACTCTCCTTGCTGGCCCAGGTGCCACTTGCCAAACAAAGCCGTCGCGTAGCCGGCGCGCCTCAAGGACTGGGCGAGCGTGACCTTGTCCAGCGGCAGGTTCTGAACGTTCTCGACCGGGCGGAGGGACCTCGTCCGCCAGTTGAACCGATCGATATGCCCCACGGTGTAAACGCCGGTGCGAGGGCCGTACTGGCCGCTCATCAACGCGGCGCGGGTGGGCTGGCAGTTCGGCCCGCAGGTGTAGCCCTCGGTGAAGCGCAGTCCCTCGGCGGCCATCCGGTCGACGTTCGGAGACTCGTAATAGCGGCTCCCCTGGCAAGCCAGGTCGGTGTAACCCAGGTCGTCGGCCAGGATGAACACGACGTTCGGTCGGGCGGGGGCGTCGTCCGCGACGGCGAGCGCCGGCCACGTCAGACAGACCAGAAGCGGGGCCAGGTGCGTTCGCATCGGTCGCGTCCTCAAGGCGTTCGATTCGGTTTGGTTTTCATTCGAGGGGCTCGTCCCATCGCACACCCCAGGGCCAGCGTAACGGCCGGAAAGGCCACTGGGAAGTGGTGACGCCGGCCCCGGCCGGTCCTTCGAAACGTCTCCAGGGTCGATGACTTGCCAGGCGCGTCGCCGTATCATGGGGGAAGCCCAACTCGACGGAGGCGCGCGATGACACTCAAACAGTATTACCTCGGGTGCCTGGCCCATGCGTCCTACCTGATCGCCGACGATCGGACGAAAGACGCGGTGGTCGTCGACCCTCAGCGCGACGTGGACCAGTATCTCGCCGATGCGAAAGAAAACGGCTGGACGATCAAGCATGTGTTCCTGACCCACTTCCACGCCGATTTTCTCGCCGGACACATCGAACTTCGCGACCGCACCGGTGCCAGGATCCACCTGGGCCATCGGGCCGAGGCGGAGTACCAGTTCACCCCGGTCCGCGACGGAGACGTGATCGCCTTCGGCGACGTCAAGCTCGTCGTGATGGAGACCCCGGGGCATACTCCCGAGGGGATCTCGATTCTGGTGTACGACCTGAACAAGAGCGAATCCCAGCCCCACGCCGTCTTGACCGGAGACACGCTCTTCATCGGCGACGTCGGACGCCCCGACCTGTTGGCCTCCATCGGGGTCACCGCCGACGAGCTGGCCGAGATGCTCCACGACTCGATCACGCGGAAGCTCATGGCCCTGCCCGACGAGACCCTGGTCTACCCCGCCCACGGCGCGGGCTCGCTCTGCGGCAAGCAACTCAGCAAGGAGACCGTCTCCACGATCGGTGAACAGAAAAAATACAATTACGCGTTGCAACCGATGAGCAAGGCGGAGTTCATCAAGCTGGTGGAGGTCGACCAGCCCGACGTGCCGGAGTACTTCGTCTACGACGCGATTCGCAACCGCGAGGAACGCCCGCCACTGGACGACGCGATGCGCGCGTCGCTGAAGCCGCTTTCGCTGGACGCGTTCCTCAAGCTCCAGGCGGACGGAGCGCAGGTGCTCGACGTCCGTGAAGCCGTCGACTTCGAAGGGGCGCACCTGGAAGGGGCGTTGAATCTCGGGCTGGAGGGCCAGTACGCCACCTGGTGCGGCACCCTGCTGGACCACGACCGGCCGATCCTCATCGTGGCGGAGCCTGGACGGGAGGAGGAGGCGATCATGCGCCTGGGCCGGATCGGCTTCGACGACGTCGCCGGTTATCTGGACGGGGGCATGGCCGCGATCGAGGACCGACCGGAACTGATCCGCGAGACGGTCCGCGTCACCGCGACGGCCCTGGCCGAACGACTCGACGAGGCGCCTGGCCCGCTCGTGATCGACGTCCGATCGCCCAAGGAGTATCAGGCTGGGCACCTCCCCGGAGCGAGGAACTTTCCGCTGAACCACCTGGTCGACCACGTTTCGGAGATTCCCCAGGGGCGCGAGGTCGTGGTTCACTGCCAGGGGGGCTACCGCTCCGCCGCGGCCGCCAGCCTGCTCCAGAAGCATGGCGTGACGAACGTCCTGGACCTCGTCGGTGGATTCAAGGCGTGGGTGGCCTCGGGCCTGCCGGTGGAGGAGTCCGGAGAGAAAGTCGGTTGACCGACGATCGCCGATAACCGATGGCCTGAAGGCGACGGCTTTGCGATGATCGGGGACGCGGGCGATCGACGCCCTCGTACCCCTTCCCCACAAAGCGAAACACGATGAGCGAAACCCAAGGCAACTTCTCCCTCGATCCCGCCGGCGCGATGGCGCGACTCCTGGAACGGGTCGAGAATATCGACCGGGTGGTCTCGCGACTGGAGCCACTCACGGCGGATCAACCGCTTCAGGCCATCTCCGCCTTGCTGTCGCGCGCCGGCGACCTCGACCGATTGGCCGGAATCCTCGACCAGATTCCGGCCCTCGTCGCGATGGCCACCGACCTCTTCGACGAATGGGCCAGGGAACAGGCGGCGCGGGGGATCGACGTGGAGGGGAGTCTCAAGCGCGGCCTGCACGCCCTCCTCTGGCTGGGTGGGCAACTCCGTGAGGAGGAACTCGAACGACTCGGTCTCTTTTTGCGATCCGAAGTGCTGGAACCCCACGCCCTGGCCGTCGTTGGAAAGACCGGAAGGGCCCTGGCCGCCTGCCATTCCGACTGCTGCACGGCCGAAACTCCTCCCCTGGCCGGTCCGATCGCCGCGCTGAAGGCGCTCAACGACCCGGACGTCCAGCGAAGCCTGGCGTTCTTGCTGCGGGTCGCCAAGTGCTTTGGATCGCACATCGCCGAGCCCGCCCACACGATTTCCAGCGCGAACGGCGCTCCGTCGCCCACCAGGGCCTGATCGATCCGCCTCTGACCATTTCACTCGACGTCGGGAGAAGTCTCGCGTGCAAGACCGACACACCATCGTCATCGTCGGCGGGGGAACGGCGGGAATCTCCGTGGCCGCCCGCCTTCGCCTGGCCGATCCGAGCCTCGACGTGGCCCTCGTCGAACCCTCGGAGAAACACTACTACCAGCCCCTCTGGACCCTCGTCGGCGGGGGGATCTTCCCCCGGGAGGAGTCCGAACGGGACGAGTCGGGATTGATCCCCGAGGGCGTCACCTGGATCAAGGACGCGGTCACCACCTTTCAGCCAGGCCAGAACCGAATCGTCACCCAGGGAGATCGGACGATCAGCTACGACTTCCTGGTCGTCGCGCCGGGCATCGCGATCTTCTGGGACAAGATCAAGGGCCTGAAAGACGCCGTCGGCAAGGATGGCGTATGCAGCAACTACGACTACGCGACCGTCGAGAGCACCTGGCGAAGCATCCAGGCGTTTCAGGGCGGCAACGCGTTGTTCACCCAACCCTCCGGCGCGGTCAAGTGCGGCGGCGCTCCCCAGAAAATCATGTACCTGGCCGATGAGACGTTCCGCAAGGCGGGCGTCCGCGACAAGAGCCGGGTCATCT
>JBFWRA010000498.1:0-4667 GCA_050249155.1 Isosphaeraceae bacterium
AACCTCTCGTTCCACGCCAGCGCCTCGATCGCGCCGAACGATCCGAAGGCCGCCGAGCAGTGGGGGCTCGGCATGATCGACGCCCGCGCGGCCGGGGGGGTCACCACGGGCAGTCCCTCGACGATCGTCGCCGTTCTGGACACGGGGATCGACGTCAATTCCCCCGAGTTCGCCGGTCGCCTCTGGGTCAACCCCAACGCGTCCAACCGGTTTCGGACGGTTCACGGCTGGAACTTCGTGGATAATAACACGAACGTGACCGACACCCACGGCCACGGCACGCACGTCGCGGCGATCATCGCCGCCGCGGGGAACGACGGGATCGGCGTCGCGGGCCTGAACTGGAACGCGACCATCATGCCGTTGAAGGTGCTCGACGCCCGGGGAGACGGCTCGACCGACAAGGCCGTCAGCGCGATCTACTTCGCGGTCGACAACGGGGCGAAGGTCATCAACGCGAGTTGGGGAGGCGACACGTACTCGCAGGCGATGTTCGACGCCCTCAACTATGCCAACAGTAAAGGCGTGGTGTTCGTCACCGCGGCGGGCAACGAAGGGGTGAACAACGACGTCGTCACGAGCTACCCGGCGAGCTACCGACTGCCCAACGTCCTTTCGGTCGCCTCGGTCGATCGTTACGGGAACCTCGCGTACGATTCGAATCACGGTGGTGGCACCGTCGACCTGGCCGCGCCTGGGGTCGACGTCCTGAGCGCGATTCCCGGCGGCTTCGCGACGTATTCGGGCACGTCGATGGCCACGGCGTTCGTCTCGGGGACGGTCTCCCTTCTGGCGGGGCTTCGCCCCGATCTCTCCGCGGCGAGCCTGGTCGATCGGGTCCGCTCGGCGGTCAAGCCGCTCCCGTCCCTGGCGGGCAAGACGATCAGCGGCGGAGTCGTCGACCCTTACGAGGTCCTGAAGCACGAGACCCCCGTGACGATCACCCTGGTGGCCGCGCCGACGTCGAACCGATCCGCCTCGACGTTTCCGCGCTTCGCCTCCTATCGCCCGGTCGCGCCGATGGTCCCGACCCGTCGGCCCGTCCGATGGCCCGTTCGCCGTCCGCTCCGCTGACCGCATGGCGAGCTTCCGGATCATCCTGTCGTCCCACACGGCCTGATTCCGAGTCCCAGAGTGCGGGGCCGGGGTGTGGTCGGGCGGTCGTACCGGCACGAGGTCGCCTTCCCGCGCCCTGGCCTTCGCGTTAAGATCCGCTCCCGAGTCGATCGGTGGTCGCGGAGAGTCCGATTCCTCGAGGGGACGGTGCATGACCAGGTTCCAGGCGGTCTTCCCGATTAGCGGTGAAGACCTGAGGGCACTTCCGGTCAAGGACCTGGAGATCGCCTCGACCTTTTACCGCGACGCCCTGGGGTTCTCGGTGATCTCGGCCGACCCGACGGCGGTGACGCTGGGGAGGGACGAGGTCCGGATCGGGCTGGTCCCCAGGCCCGATCACGACCCGGCCACGGCGGGCTCCTGCTACTTTTCCGTTGAGGACGTCGAGGCGCTCCACGACGAACTCAAGGGCCGGGGTCGCGAACCTGGGGCCTTTCGGATCGACGAATATGAGGGGGAGCGTTTTCGGGTCTTCTTCCTGCGGGAGGACGACGACGGCTACTGCTTCTGCTTCGGTCAAAAGGTCTCGTAAGTCGATCGGCCGGGTCGACACGGAACACGAATCGCATTCGCTCACGGAGGAGCCATGACGGTCACGACGCGATACCACGCGCCGGAGCCGGTCCCCCCCTCGAACTTTCGCGACGCCCAGGCGCTGGCCGAGCTGTTCGTGGGAGTCTTTCGGCGCGACCTCCAGGCGTTCTTTCCCCGGGCGCGGTTCGAGGCCGATCCGGCTCGCCCCTCCCCCGGCGACCTCCGCCTCGGGCCGAGGTTCCGCGTGATTCCCGCGGGAGATCCCAGGGGCGACCACGACGGGGACGAGATCGAACTGTTCGGCTGTCGTTACGGCGTCGGCCCGTGCCGAGGGGGCGCGTTCTCTCCCCACGAGCTTCGGATGGTCGGGGCGATCGGGGCGGTGGCGAGCCTTCGGTATCATCTGATGTTCCAGGCCGGGGCCTCCCCCAGGATGGACCTCTTCCGGGGAGGGTCGGACGACCACTACGTCGCCGCGTTCATCGAGCCGTCGACGTATTCCCTCTCGACGTCGCGACCTTGCCGGATCGCCTCGACGATCCAGACGTTGCGGACCGCGGCGCTCTCCACCTACGAGAACCGCAGGGTGTCGACCGGCGCGCTGTTGCTCGGGTCGACCGGCGCGACGATGGCGACCTCGCCGGAGGCCCTCGCCTATGGCGTCGAGCTGACCGCCTTGAAGAGCGTCCACCGACTCTGCGACGGCGGACGGACCCTCTTTCTCGTCGACCGCGAGGGGAGGCTCGCCGAGGTGATCGACGTCAGGCGCTGGGCCGCGAACGTTCCCCCCCGCGAGCCGTCGGGGGACCAGGCCGACGCGGGAGGGGAAGTGCCGTTCGCGACTTCCTACACGGCGCACGCCAGGGCGACGCGCTCCGGAGGCCACGTCTGCCTGGTCTTGAGCCCCAATCAAGAGATCAAGGTTTTCTCCGAGGGCGCGCAGGTCTTCTCGTTCGCGCACGGTCGCTGGCGGATTCTCGACGCCGCGTCGAAGTACGCCGTCTGGCGCGAGGCCGTGGCCAACGAACCACTGGCCAGGTCGCTGTATCAGACGGCGCTGGACCTCTCCGAGGCGCGCCAGGGGGGCCTGTTCGTGGTGGTGGAAGACCCCTGCGAGGCGGTCGGCCGGCTCGTCGCTCCGCAAGACGCCCTGGACGAGATCGCCCCCCGCGATCCCCTGGAGACGTTCAACCCCGGCGACCCGCTGGCCAAACGCGCCTTGCACTACCTCGCCCGAGGCCGAGCGATCGCCACCCTGGACTCGTCGGTTCTGGAGGCCCTGGCCACCCTCGACGGCGCGGTGGTCGCCGACCGCGCGGGGCGATTGATCGCCTTCGGCGCGATCCTCCGTCACGACGCCTCGCTCCTGCCCGCGCCGATCACCGCCGAAGGGGCTCGCACGACCGCCGCGCTGATCGCCAGCCGGTTCGGACCCGTGCTGAAAGTCAGCGAGGACGGCGTGGTCTCCTGCTTCCTCCGAGGGGCCCGCGCCTGGGAACTTTGAGCCCCAGGCCATCCCACCAGGTCCAGGACTTGGGCGTCCCGCGACGTCCGACGACCGCGGCCGACGTCAAGTCGGACCGCGTCCACCGACTTGAGATCGGGGGGTTCCGATCCCTCTTGCGGACGACTTCTCGACGTTGCTAAGATCTCCGCTGATCCTATCCCGGTTGCGCGACTTCCTTCGAGTTCTCTTCGACCTCCGGTCGCGCATCGCCCCGCGATCGGGGACCGCCGCGCTCACGACGGACGTCGACCCGCCGAACGTTGGGTACGCGTTCGCTCCCAGTGGAGGTTTCCCATGCGCCGTCGAGGCTTCACGCTCATCGAACTGCTCGTCGTTATCGCGATCATCGCCGTGTTGATCGCCTTGCTTCTTCCCGCGGTCCAGAGCGCCCGCGAGGCGGCCCGCCGCACCCAGTGCGTCAACAACCTGAAGCAACTCGGGTTGGCGCTGCATAACTATCACGATATCAACGGCCGGTTCCCGATGGGCGCGCAGGGCCGCAACCCCAATACCGGAAGCTACACCGCCAACGCGTTTCGACACCCCATCGTCGTTTCGTTGCTTCCCTTCTACGAGCAGGCCGCGCTCTTCAATTCCTACAACTTCTCCCTCATGTTCGAGCACGTCGTGAACGACACGACCCGGCTCACGAAGATCAACGTGTTCAACTGCCCGTCCGATCAAGCCGTCGTCTTCATGAAGCCCGGCAACGCCCGGCTGTTCGACGTGAAGGGAAACTACGGGATCAACTGGGGACGCAACACCTTCATGGTGCAAGGCCCCGTGGGCAGCCCGATCGGCCCGACGCAAATCGCCCCGTTCTTCCTCAACTACGGCGCGTCGATGGCGGAGATCACCGACGGCACCACCAATACCCTGGCGATGTCGGAACTGATTCAGACCCCCTCCCCCCACGCGACCTTCGGCGGGCCGTCCACCATTGATCGGCGGGGCAGGATCTGGAACGACGACTCCTCCACGTACATGATTTCGACCCGACTGGGCCCCAATAGCAAGGCACCCGACGTCGGCTTCTGCGTCAACGACCCCGGGCGGAAAATCCCTTGCATCAACGAAACCTCCAGGATCGACAACCACAACCTGGGCGCTCGAAGCCGACATCCCGGCGGCGTGAACGCCCTGCTCTGCGACGGCTCGGTCCGGTTCGTCAAGGACACGATCAACCTCAACGTCTATGGCAACCTCGCGACCCAAAAGGGGGGTGAGATCGTCTCGGCCGACGCCTACTAAGGAATAGGCCGGGAATCACTCGGTCAATTTCCAGGAGTGACATGTGTCAGGGTGGCTGGGGTCTCGTCCGCGAGACCCCGGTCGGGGGGCCGTCGCACCGGGGTCTCGCGGACGAGACCCCAGCCACCCCTCACAATCTTCGACCAGGTTATTCTCGCGCGACTCCCAACCAACCCCGACCCTTCCTCGGTGGGAGGCGGCACCGCCGCCGCTCCCTCAGGCCCTGCGACGCTCGCGCGTCGTCGACGCGTTCCATCCC
>JBFWRA010000499.1:0-4661 GCA_050249155.1 Isosphaeraceae bacterium
ATCGTGGAGACTCCCTCCGAGAATCCCGCGACGCCGATGACCTCGCCACCGACTCGCGCCGCGGGAGCCGACGCCTCTCTGGCGAGCGACAACGAGGCGACACCGACGTCGGTCAGCGCGGCGGTCAGCTCTCCCGGATCGACGGCCTTCGCCAGGGGACGATTGATTGTCGAGAGTCTCGGTGGAGTCCTTGGATCGAGGAGCCCTGGGGAGATCGCCACGACCACCAGGGCGGCCGTCGCCAGAGGAGCGAGCCAGCGGAGCGCGTGGCGACGTGAGGACCAGGCGCGTTGGGCCGCGTCGGCGGCGAGAACTCGAGCGGCGAAGCCCTGGGGCACCTCCACCATCGGAGCCGGTTCGGTGAGTAACAACTGAATCGCGCGATAGCCCGCCCCGATCAGCCGACAGGAGGGACAGGACGCCTCGTGCCGGGCGATCGCGTCGTTCTGCTCGGCCCTGGAGGACTGGGAACGGTCCAGCGTCTCATTCCAGAGGCGTTCAAACTCCTGGCAATTCATGTTCGAGTCCTGATCGGGGAGGACGGAACGTCGGGTTAGCAGCGGACCCCGCGGCGTCCGAGATAGGCGGCCATTTCCGCCCGAGCGCGATGGAGCCAGGTCTTGACGGTTCCGACAGGCCGCTCGACGGCCTGGGCGATCTCTTCGTACGGGAGGTTTCGCTCATGGAAGAGGGTGAACACGGTGCGATACTCGGGCCGAAGTCGTTCCAGGGCCCTGGCGAGTTCTCCGGCGAGGTCGTCGGGGTCGGCCAGGCTGGGCCGATGGTCCTCACGATCCTCGGCGGACTCGGCGAGAACGGGGCGTCGCGCCCGTTTGACCAGGGCGGTCCGACAGCGGTTGGCGGCGATGCCGAGCAGCCAGGGGCGGACGGGCCGGTTCGTGTCAAACCCTTGAATTCCACGAAGCGCGCGAAGGAACGTCTCCTGAGCGACGTCCTCCGCGTCCTGTCGGTGTCCCATCATGCGAAAACACAGGGCGAACACGTCGGCTTGAAACCGCTGGACGAGCCAACCGGGAGCGCTGGGGTTCCCCGCCAGGAGGGCCTCGACCAGCGCAAGGTCGTCCGTTGGCACCACGCGATCACCGGCTTCCTGGGCCGCGGCACGTCGGCCAGTCGTCATCAAGAGGGAATACCCCAAACCTCCGGTCACCGTTTCACAATTCGGCCGGAGCGCGGAGGATCCTCTTTTGTAGCGATTCGCCGGGGGTGGTCGCCAGGGTCCATTGGAAAACAGGACGCCGACGGCCGCCAGGTCCCGGAAGGGTCGAGGCGGCCGTCGGCGTGAGGGATTCGCGAGTCGTTGGGCTCGTCACGCTGAGGATGGGGTCAAGGAGTCTCCGCGCCCTGGCCAAGCGGGGCGGAGAGGTCGGTCAGTTCCTCGGCACTCAAATCCTCGAATCGCCTGCCCGACTGCTCAACCCCTTCCTGGAGCCTCAGCGCGATTTCATGGAGCTCGGGGGAGTCGATGCGCCAGGCGATCTCCACCAGTTCGGTGGGGCTCACCTCGGCCAGGGAGCATCCCCGTCGGTCGAGTTCGGACTCGAGCCGGAGGACCGTCTCGAGCATCGCGGCGTGGGTCTCCGCCGAGCCGCCCACCAGGAGGCATTCCTCGCCGGTGGTGAGATGCTGGGGGCGATCCAGGCCATCAAGCCCGAACCCGATAATCGCGGCACGGAGCCGGCGCGGTCCGCGGCCGGATTGCGTCGTCATGGTCATCTCGAGGAGGGCCTTTCGCGAGTGGGTTGCCGTTGAAGAGGCATGGCGAGGGTTCCCGGTGGTGTCACGAAAGCCCCCCCGTCACGCGAGTTCTTATCGGCTGGTTCGCCGTCGGCATCCACCGCGTCAGGGGCGATTCGGCACCCCCATGCCGCCCACTCCGGCAACCTTCTTACGACCCGCCCAGGCATTCCTTGGCCAGGGTGCGCGCGACTCGATAGGCCGCCTTGACGGTGATCGCGCGCCCTTCAATCTGCTCCTCACTGAACAGACGGCCCTCGCTGGTCGGAAGTCCCGACAGAGCGATGGTCAAGGGGAGCAGGTCGAGGAACTGTCGATAGCGCTGCTGAAGATCGGCCGCGGCGTTGGGCTGGTCGGACACGTCGAGGGCTCCTGGAGCGGGTTTCGTCGTCGGCGCGAAGCCGGGGACTCCCCTGGCTCGCCCTTCCCTTGAAACACTATCGGGCCCGACCCGTCCGGAGCAAGCGGATTCAATCCCCTTTCCCCCCGACACGGACTCGACCCTCGGAATCGCTTCTCGAGGACCCGGACCCGGCCCAGGGCGCTCGCCCTCCACTGGTCGCCGGCGAGGAGGTGGCGATTCGCGTTCCTCGCCCCCCGCTCCCGCCCCTCCGACCTTGAGACAACCGCCCTTGCGTCGGGGAGCGGCCGCCCGTTATGATCGGGCTCTTCATTCCCAAGGTCGGGCCGTGTCGACGTTTAATCCGAAGAATCCGGAAAAGGTCCGCGTCGCGACGCCAAGGGAAGGCTCAACCCGCGCGGTTCGTGAGGAGTTGCGGTCGATGTCTCTCGACAAAAGTCTCAAGAAGGGGGGCGGCCTGACCCGCGCCCGGAACGTCCTGTCCCGCCCCGAACGCCTCGCGGTTTTGCAGGAAGACGAGCGCTGGACCCCGGAGCAGGGCGTCTACAATCTCCCCAAGACCAAGTACCGACGGCTCGCCCCCGGACAGTCCGGACCAAAGCGACCCGGCGCGAAGGATTGAGTGAGGTCGCGACTTCAAGTTCGGCGACGGCGCTCGATTGGGCACGGACGCAACCCCCGCATCACCGGGGGTTTTTTTCGTCCTTTCGAGATTCATGAACCGCCTCCGGTCGCGTTCCAGGTCTCTCCGACGGCGACCCTGGTCATCTCGCGATCGGGGGCGGGGCCGAGTGCCCCCGCGGACCGTATTTCACGACGTCGGAGACGGGTTGACGGGAGCGGACCCCCGGCGATTCAGCGCGGGCCACGCGTTCCCTCAGGGGTGGAGCGGGACGTTTGAATTCCAGTTCTGAATCAAGGGGACGGCGGCCGGCATGATTCTCACGCTCACCCTGTTTTGCCTGGCCGTGGTGCTCGTGAGTGTGCTCGGGGGCCTTCTCCCGTTGGCGACCCTCCTCAGCCACACTCGGCTTCAACTCTACCTGAGCGCTTCCGCCGGAGTGATGCTCGGCGCCGCCTTTTTCCACATGCTTCCCGAGGCGGTGCGAATGGACTCGCCCGAAATCCTTCGGTGGGCGGCGCTTGGCCTGATCACCCTGTTCCTTCTGGAGCGGTTTTTCTCCTTTCACCACCACGAAGCGCCCGACGACCCCACCGATCCCTGCCCGACTCATCCTCACCACCATGAGGGACGCCACGGCCATTCGGCGGGACTGGTCACTCCGGGGGCTCCGGGGGGCGGATCGGGGGTGAACCCTCCCAAGGGAACGGCGCTGCAATGGAAAGCCGCCACGTTCGGGCTCACCATTCACTCCCTGGTCGGCGGAGTCGCCCTGGCCAGCGCCGCCGCCGCGAATTCCACACTGCGAGACGGGCTCGGCGCGGCGGCCTGGGGGGTCTTTCTCGCCACGCTGATCCACAAGCCGGCCGACGCGCTTACCGTGGTCACCCTCCTGTTGCGCGGTGGCGTCTCCCGACGTCGCGCGCATCTGGTCAACCTGGCGTTCGCGATGATGATCCCCCTGGGCGTCGCGCTGTTCTTTGTGGGTATTGATCGACTCGGCCCAGATAGTTCCACCCCGCTGACGGCCGGGGCGTTGTCGTTCTCCGCGGGAACCTTTCTGTGCATCGCGTTGAGCGACATTCTCCCCGAACTGCAGTTCCACGCCCACGACAGGGTCAAGCTCTCCGTCGCCCTGATCCTTGGGTTCGCCCTGATGGCGGCGACGTCGCTCTGGGAACCGCCGCACGTTGACCCGGAATCTCCCGGCGCGGCGCGCCACGGCGCGGCGCACCCGTGAGGCGAACGCTCACCGGACACCAAACTCATGTCATAATCGACGTGGGTCGCACGACTTTCGATCCACACGTCTTCGAATCGCGGACGTCGGAGCGCAGTCGTTGGCTCGCGGGAAATCCCATGCCCAAAAGACGTTACCGACGCCTGGTGCTGATCGCGTTGGCGACCCTGACCTTCCTTCCCGCGGCGCGCGGCTCGGCCGAGGAATACTACTTCGCTCTGATTTTCGGTTCGGAAACCCGCCCCAAGCAACTCCGCCTCACTCATACCTGGGCCACGTTCGTCAAGGCGTCGGGGACCGGCCCGGACCTCTCCACTTACGCCCTCGAAGAGGTCACCATCAGTTGGCTTCCCGCCACACTCTCGATCCGTGTGTTCGCCCATGATCCGGAGCCTGGCGTGAACCTGGGTCTTCATCAGACGCTGCGGTATGTCCGATCCCAACGCGAATTCGTGACTGTCTGGGGACCGTTCGTCGTCACCCCGCTGCTTTACGAACGCGCCCTGGCCCAGGCCGCGCGACTCCGCGCGGGAGTCGTTCGCTATCGAGCGATCAGTTCACCGTTCGACCAATCCATAAGTGGTTGCATTCATGCGGTGTCCGACGTCGATCCGATGTTCGGCAGGTGGAATAATCCCTTGATTCGGGTTGGGATTCCCGCGAGTCGTCACATCGCCGAG
>JBFWRA010000500.1:0-4658 GCA_050249155.1 Isosphaeraceae bacterium
GACGGACACCTCTCTGGCGCGCCCGCCGTTTTTCTTTTCGATTTTCTCGAATTCCTCGTCCCGAGTTCGGGGTCGCTTCCGCTCCACAGTACGCCTCCCCTCGTTTCGAAGTCCACCCCGCCGCTTCCGTCGCGTCCTTGGGTCAGGAGGCAGGTTGACTCATGAGCAAACTGACCAGGCGATTGCTCGTCGGAGGGCTGGTCGTGGCGGCGATCCTGGCCGCGATCCCCGCGCTTTTCTGGGCCTCGTTGACCCACCGGCCGAGCTTTTACAAGGCGATGGTGGTCTTGCCCAGGGCTCAGCGGGAGGAGAAGGCCCGTCGGTTCGTTTCGCAGAGCCTCCAGCTTCGCAACGACATCGCGAATGAACCGAGCTGGGAGGCGGCATTCAGTGACGAGGAAGTGAACGCCTGGCTCGCCGAGGACCTCGTCACCCACTTCGCGGATCATCTTCCCCCGGAGGTCCACGAACCTCGGGTGATGTTCGAACTTGAGCGGATCACCCTGGCGTTTGAACTGGACCGAGGGCCATTGCGGTCGGTGATCTGGGTCGTCGCGCGTCCTCGAGTCCCCGAGCCGAACGTGCTGGAACTGACCCTGGAGAAAGTCCGAGCGGGGATGGTTCCGATTCCGCCTGACCAGGTGCTGGATCGGATCGTCACCATGGCCGCGACGCACGGGATCGACGTCTCGTGGAAGCGGGAGGCCAACGTCCCGGTCGCCACGATCAAGTACACCCCCGAGGGCGAAGGGGTCGGGGTCAAGCTCGACCGCGTCCAGGTCTTCAAGGGCGAGGTCCTTTTGGCGGGGCGTTCCGAGCGAGGCCGGGGGGAGGTCCAGGCGATCATCCTGCCCACCCGAAAGGTGCTTCAGTCGAAGTTTCCGCTGTTGAAGCGGAAGGCCCAGTTCAAGCCACGCGGGACGCTCTCACCGCTCTTTCCCACGTTGCGAACCGCGGTCAGCCCGACCAGCCCCACGAGCTGAACCCCCTCCACGCGGACGACCACCCGGTCCTTCTCCCACTCCACCGTCGTGTATTCACCCCGATCGACACGACGAACCGAGCCCCGCCCACCAGAGACCTCACCCTCATAGTCAAGATAATCGAGTCGATGGTCGGCCAGCGCCCTGGCGGGAAGTTCCCGTTCCGGCTCGATGGGGGCATCGATCGCCCAGGTTCGGAGCGTGCCGGTCTCCGGGCGTTCGAGCATGAAGTCCCAGTGGACTCCGTTCCAGCGGTGCTCCAGCAGCGCGAACCGGGGCACGAGGAGGGCTCCCCAGGAGACGGGCGCGAGGACGCCCCGAGTGGACCATCGTTGACGGTATCGCCTAAAATGCCAGGGTCGGGGGCCGTCGGGCCCCGGTTTGGGCCGCGGGACGGTTCTTTGGACCTGACGGCGGCCAGTCCCAAGGTTAAGGAGAGCGTCGATGGACAAGGCCCGGATGATCGAGAAGCTGAACGAGATCCTCAAGTGGGAGTATGCCGGACTCGTCCAGTACACCCAGTTCAGTTTCGTGGTTCAAGACGTCCACCGCGAGGTGTATTACAAGTTCTTCCGCGAGAACGGCGAGGAAGCGCTGGAGCACGCCCATCAGGTCGGCGACAAGATCGTCGCGCTGGGAGGCATCCCCAGCGTCGATCGCGGCGAGGTGAAGCAGTCGACCGACCTTCGGGAGATGCTGGAGTTCTCCCTGGAGGTCGAGAGCAAGCAGGTCCAGCTTTACACCGAGGCCCTGGAACTCTGCGGCGAACGGGACGTCGCCCTGCGGGTGATGCTGGAAGACCTTTGCATGCAGGAACAGGAGGGGGTCGACCACATCGCGAAGATCCTCCGCAAGCAAGAACTGGCCGCCTCCCCCGCCGCCTCGACCGGCAAGGCCAAGGTCGGCTAAACTTGAAGTCAAAGGGGACGGAGGGAATTTCCAGGAGAGGAATGGTCTGCGAGGTCTCCTCCCGTTATTCCCTCCGTCCCCTTTCTTGGTGCTGGGGCCTGGCCTCGGGCTGGGCGTTCAGGATCGCCCGGAGCCTGGCGACGACTTCCGGTCGCTCATCCGCCAGGTTCCGGGTTTCGGACGGGTCCGTTTCGTAGTCGTAAAGCTCCAGGGTCGCCGTCTCGGGGGACGCCCCGATCCGTTTCCACTCCACCAGGCGGTGGCGGGCCGTCCGGACCGCCCTTCCCAGGATCGGGCCGAGCCCGGCTGGGCTTCTGGGGTAAACGTGAAACACCGCCTCGCTCCAGGGGGTCTCCGGCTCCTTGAGCAACGGGACCAGGCTCCGACCGTCGAGCGTCCGCGACGAGACCGGCGCGGGGAGTCCCGCCAACGCGGCGAGCGTCGGGTAAACGTCCACGGATTCAACCATCGCGCCAGACCGCGTGCCGGGCCGGGTGACGCCTGGGGCCGAGATGATCAGGGGGATTCGCGCGGCCTGCTCGTAGTTGGTGTGCTTGCACCAGATCCCGTGGTCCCCCAGGTGCCAGCCGTGGTCTCCCCAGAGGACGATGATCGTGTTCTCGGCCAGCTTCAAGGTGTCGAGGGCGTCGAGCAAGCGCCCGACCTGGGCGTCCATGTAGCTGACCGCCGCGTGGTAACCGTGGATCAGGGTCCGCTGAAGATCGTCGGGAATCGGCCCTTTTTCCGGAATGCCCGCGTACTGCCTCAACTCGCCACCGGCCTGGGGGGCGTAGGCGGGAGCCCCGTCCGGCGCGGTCCGACGCTCGGCCAGCGTGAAGGCCGACCGATCATAAAGGTCCCAGTACTTCCTGGGGGCGCAAAACGGCAGGTGCGGCTTGACGAAGCCGACGGCGAGGAAGAACGGCGTCTCCGGGGTCTGGCTGGCGGCCTGAAGTCGTCGGACCGCCTCCTGGGCGACCTGGCCGTCGGGATAGGTGTCGTCGGACACGTCGGCCGACTCGTAAGCGGCTCCTCGTGGAAGGCCTTGCGCCTTCTTGTTGGCGAAGAGGGCCTCCTCGCGGGTCAGCCCCCGCTTGGCCTTGCTTTCCGGCAGGGCGTAGGCCACGACGTTCGATCGCCAGTGCGGCACCGACCACGACGCCGGGTCCTCGTGGTTGCCGTGCCCGACGTGGAAGATCTTGCCAAGCCCCTCGGTCCGATATCCGTTGGCCTTGAAGAATTGCGGCAGCGTGACCGCCTCGGGAGCGGCCAGACGGAAGTTCGTGCCGAGGTCGTAAATCCCCAGGGATTGGGGGCGGAGCCCAGTCAGCAGGGCGTTTCGCGACGGGGAACAGACCGCCTGGTTGCAGTACGCCCGATCAAAGGTCAGGCCGCGACGGGCCAGCCGATCGACGTTCGGCGACTTGACCGTCGAATCGCCATAACAGCCCAGGACCGGCTTCAGGTCGTCCACACAGATCAAAAGCACGTTGGGCCGCCGGTCGGCGGCGGTCGCCTGGCCGACGCTCAGGAGTAGGCAGGCGCTCAGGATCGCGGCGCGTCTCATCACGTGGGGCTCCGGCTCGGAGGCGGTGTCGCGAGGGGGAACGGTCCTCAAGATACCATGTTCGCCAGGCGTGACGACTCTCGCGATGGCGGGGAGCCTCCTCAGACAGGGATTCCGATCGGTGGGGCCTTGATCTTCGAGCGTCTCCCGACCATTCTCGGCACCGATGCGTTCCACCCCGCTCACGATCGCGAGCCGCTACGCCTTCCCCGTCGAGGGAGAGCCGATCGCCGATGCGCTCTTGCGGATCGACCGAGGCCGGATCGCCGAGGTCGGGCCCAGGCTTGGTCGGCCGGTCGACCTGGATCTTGGCAACGTGGCGATCATCCCTGGGTTCGTCAACGCCCACACCCACCTGGAACTCTCGCCGATCCCACCGACTCGGGACGACGGCGCTGAGAACGAGGTGGCCTGGCTCCGTCGGGTCATCGAGCAGCGCAGGGGGGCGGGGGGCTCCACCGACCCTCTCCTTCAGGCCGTCAAGCGGAACCTGACCGAGGCGCTCGCCGCGGGAACGACGTTCCTCGCCGATACCACGACCGCTGGCCTGAGCTGGAACGCCGTGGCCGCCGCGCCGTTACGAGCGGTGGTCTTCGCCGAGCTGATCGGCCTGAGGCGCGAGCGGGCCTTGCAGACCAACGACGAGGCCTGGACGTGGATCGGGCAGGTCGAGCCGGGCGACCAGGTCGCCGCCTGCGCCCGTCCGGGACTGAGCCCGCACGCGCCTTACAGTACCTCCGGCTGGCTCTACCACCGGGCCGCGGCCAGCAGACTCCCGCTCTCGACGCACCTCGCCGAGATGCCCGAGGAACTCGAGCTGCTCCAGACCAGGGAAGGACCGCTCCGAACGTTCCTGGAGGAGCTGGGCGCGTGGGACGACGACTGGGAGCCGGTCGGTCCTCGACCCTCGGACTACGTCCGGAAGAAGGAACTTCGCGACGCCGACTGGCTGATCGCGCATGGCACCTACTACGACCCCTCCGAGTTCTGGCAGCTTCGCCCCGAAGCCGCGCCGAACGGCCGAAGGGTGGCCGTGGCCTACTGCCCTCGCACGCACGCCCGGTTCGGCCATGCGCCCCATCCCTTCCGGGCGATGCTCGAACGCGGAGTGGTCGTCTGCCTTGGGACCGATTCCCTGGCGTCGTCTCCCAGCCTGTGCATCCTGGACGAGGGCCGATTCCTGAAGCGGCGCGACCCGA
>JBFWRA010000501.1:0-4650 GCA_050249155.1 Isosphaeraceae bacterium
GGCCACGGGGGCCGCGGGCTTCAACGTGGTCGTCAACAACGGCCGAATCGCCGGCCAGACCGTCGGTCACGGCCACTGGCACGTCATTCCCCGGTTCGCGAACGACCCGGTCGATTGGCCGTGGCCCCACGCCGAGTACCTCGGTGACGAGATCGGCCAGATGCGGTTCCGGATCGAACGGGAACTTCGCGGCGACGACGAATAAGTCGGGAACCGGCGGGGAAGGAATCGCCCCATCGCCCGTCGGTCCCGATTCGAATGTCGAAACGTGTTCAGGTCACGAGCCGATCAGGCTTTCGAGCATGCTGTCGGGGGCCGCGGCGTATTCCAGGGGCTCCATGCTGTAGCTCGCCCGGCCCTGGCTCAGGCTCCTCACGGCCGTCGAGTAGCCGAACATCTTCTCCAGGGGGGCGCGGGCCTCGATCACCATCAGCTTGCCACGGGTGAAGGTCTTCTCGATCAGGGCCCGGCGGCTGGAGAGGTCCGCGGTCACGTTGCCGAGATAGTCGTCCGGCGTGACGACCTCCAGTTTCATGATCGGCTCCAGCAGCACCGATCCCGCCTCCTGCACGGCCTTGCGCAGGGCGTCGGACGCGGCGAACCGAAAGGCCAGGTCGTTGCTGTCGACCTCGTGGTAATCGCCGTCGGTCAGCGTGATCTTGAGGTCCACCAGCGGGTAGCCGGTCTTGCCTCCGGACTTCGCCTCCTCGCGCAATCCCGCCTCGATGGCCGGGAGGAATTCGGAGGGGATCACCCCCCCTTTGAGCTTGTTGACGAAGTGGACCGGGGCGGCCCCCTTGGGCTGGGTCTCGGGCTCCAGGTCGATGGTGACCTTGGCGTACAGCCCCGTTCCCCCGGTCTGTCGAACGCAACTTCCCTGCACCCGCCTCACGGCGTTCTTGACCGTCTCGCGGTAGCTGACGCGGGGCCGGCCGACGTGGACCTTGAGTCTGTAGTCGCGAATCATCCGATTCTTGAGGATTTCCAGGTGCAGCTCGCCCATTCCCGAGATGAGGGTCTGGCCGGTCTCCTCGTTCACCTTGTAGCTGAAGGTCGGATCCTCCCGGGCCAGAGAGGCCAGTGTGTCCGAGAGCTTGCCCTTGTCGGCCGAACTCACCGGCTCGATCGACATGCTGATGACGGTCTCGGGAAACTCGATCCGTTCGAGCAAGATCGGGTGCGAGGCGTCACAAAGCGTGTCGCCGGTCACCGACTCTTTCAGGCCGACGACGCCGACGATGTCTCCAGTGGTGGCCTCCTCGACCTTTTCGCGTTCGTCCGCCCTGATATGATAAAGTCGTGAGCAATTCTCCTTCTTGTCCTTGCCTGGGTTGTACGTCCGGCTGCCCGACTTGAGCGTGCCGGAGTAGATCCTGACGAAGGAGAGGTCGCCGTGGGCGTCGTAGGTGATCTTGAAGACGAGGCCGGCGAACGGTTCGGAGGGGCTGGGCTTGCGGGCCAGGTCGGTTCCCTTCTTGGGGTGAAGGCCGACGACCGGCGGGCGATCCAGGGGGCTGGGCAGGTAGGCGGCGACGGCGTCGAGCAGGCGCTGGACGCCGACGTACTTGAAGCTGGAACCGCAGAGCACGGGCTGGGCGCGGCCGGTGAGGGTCGCCCTGCGGAGCGCGGCGTGGATCTGGGCCTCTTCGAGAGGACTGCCGTCGAGGTGGGCCATGTACTGCTCGGCGAAGGGCTCGTCGAACTCGGAGAGCGCGTTGAGCATCTTTTCCCGCCAGAGCTCGGCGTGGTCGCGAAGGTCCGCGGGGATCTCGGCCACGGTGATGGTTGAGCCGAGGTCCTCGGTCTTGTAGTACAGCGCCTTCTCGGTGATGAGGTCGATGAGTCCCTTGAATTCCCCCATCGTCCCCTCGGGTCCGGCCCCGATGGGCACCTGAACGGGGATGGGGTGGCTCTCCAGGCGTTCGCTGATCTCCTCGAAGACCCGTTCGAACTCCGCGCCGATGCGGTCCATCTTGTTGATGAAGCAAAGGCGGGGGACGCTGTACTTGGTGGCCTGCCGCCAGACCGTTTCGCTTTGCGCCTCGACCCCTTCGACGGCGGAGAAGATCACCACGGCCCCGTCGAGCACGCGCAGGGACCGCTCGACCTCCGCGGTGAAATCGACGTGGCCGGGGGTGTCGATGATGTTGATGGTGATCGGGTCGCCGGCGGAGTCCTTCCATCGACAGGTGATGGCCGCGGCGACGATGGTGATCCCACGCTCGCGTTCTTCCTCCAGGTAGTCGGTCGTCGTGGAACCTTTATCCACGTCGCCCATGCGGTGGATCTCGCCGGTGTAGTAGAGGATACGTTCGGTGGTGGTGGTCTTGCCGGCGTCGATATGGGCGATGATGCCGATATTGCGGATCGACCGCAGGGCGGATAGGGCGGGGTCGCTGGTGTCCATGAAGGCCGTCCGGTGCTCGATCAGTCCAGGGGTCGCGACCCGAGGGCGGGCGATACGCGCGGCCCTCCCTCACCTCGGGAGGGTCCCCCCTAGCTTATCGAGCCGACGGCGCGGTGAGTAGGGGTCCGCCCCGAGGGATCGGTCGAATCAAGGATCAAGACGTGCTCGATCCCAGTACGTGCTCGATCCCAGTGGACCCCACTTCGATCTTCTCACTCGAACGGGTCGAAGATCGGTGGAGCGGGTGCGGACGGGGTCGCGGACCGGGGAGCGGGAACTTCCCGGGCCGGGGAGGACGCGCCTCCTGGCGAGGCCGCGGGTGGGTTCCCTTCCACGGGGGCTCCCGCCGGGGCGGTTCCCGCGTTGGCGGGGCTTTCCGGCGGGGCTGGGGCGGGCGCTGGCGCGGGTGCCGCGACGGCTCCGTGGGGACCGTGATACCCTCGCAGCAGGGGGCTATAGGGCAGCGGCGGGAACGAGACCACCTCCCCGGTCCTCTTCAGGTCATGAAGCGAGCCCCCCTTGCAGGGGTGTGGCTGCTTGCACTGGGTGTGCTGGAAGGTCCACCAGGCGAGCTGGGGATAGAGGGGGCTTTCGTCTTCCCAGACGGGAGCGGTATGGCCAAGCCCGAGCGTGTGGGCCGCTCCCGCGTGGGCGCAGGTCGCGCAGGGGGGACCGCCCGCCCTGGCCAGACTCGTTGTGAACCCGACCGCGCACGCCGCGACCAACGCCAAGGTTCCTGTTCCGCTTCTCATCGCCAGCCCCTCCTCGCGCGAACCGCGCCGAACTTGAACGACGTCCGGGCGATCGCGTGACCCCGGCCCGTTTTCTCCGTGACAGAACGGAATTAAGCATCGGATCGCGCGGAGGTGAGTTTCAGGCGATCGCCGATCATGTGACGTCGGTGGGTCGGGTCGGAACGATGGCGCGGAAGGGCGCGGGAACGGGAATGGGAAAAGGCTCCGGTCGCTCGGAGTTTGCCGAGGGTCCGGAGCCTCTGGGTTTGGATTGGCCGGGTTTGTCGAGGGCGTGGAGCCTTCCCTCGTCTTACCAGGCGAAGTGGGCGAACGCCTTGTTGGCGTCGGCCATTCGGTGGACGTTTTCTCGACGGGTGATGGCGGCCCCTTCGCGGTTGTACGCGGCGATCAGCTCGTCGGCGAGCTTGACGTGCATGGGCCTGCCCTTCTTCTCCCGGGCGGCCATGAGGAGCCAGCGGATCGAGAGGGTTTGCTGCCGGGTCTTGTTGACCTGCATCGGCACCTGATAGGTGGCACCGCCGACGCGCTTGGATCGGACCTCGATGGCCGGTTTGACGTTCTCGACGGCCCTGGTGAACACGTCGATGGGGTTGTCGTTGGGGAAGCGCTGGGCGATCTTGTCCATGGCGTCGTAGAACACCGCCTGGGCGACGCTCTTCTTGCCGTCGTACATCAGGCAGTTGATGAACTTGCTGGCCAGCTTCGAGCCGAACCGGGGGTCAGGCCGAAGCTGCGACTTGCTCGCGGTGAACTTGCGGGACATGTGGGGCTGCGTCCTGTCCTATGACTGGCCTGGGTGATTCGTTCCGTGTTCGTGAGGGATGGCGTTGAGTCGTCGGCCTGAGAGCGTCCGAGCTTACTTCTTCTTGGCGGGGGAGGGCTTGCCTCCCTTGGTGGGCGCGGCTTTCTTCGGAGCGCCATACTTGGAGCGGGCCTGTTTCCGGTCGGCCACGCCGAGGCTGTCGAGCACCCCTCGGACGATGTGATAGCGAACGCCTGGCAGGTCGCGGACGCGGCCGCCGCGGACCAGGACGATCGAGTGTTCCTGGAGGTTGTGCCCTTCGCCGGGGATATACGCGGTGACTTCCTTGCTGTTGGAGAGCCGGACGCGCGCCACCTTGCGGAGGGCCGAGTTCGGCTTCTTGGGCGTCATGGTCTTGACCTGGAGGCAGACCCCCCGCTTGAACGGGCAGGACTCGAGCACCGGCGACTTCGTTTTCGAGGACTGCTGACGACGGGGCTTGCGGACGAGCTGATTGATCGTGGGCATAATGTCGATGGTTCCGTTCCCGGCGGCCCCGAGTCGTGTCCCCTCGCGGCGCGAGGTCGGACAGGTGGGGCCGGGGTCAATCCTTCCTCAGTCAACTCAACGTCGCCGAGCGTTCGGGCGTGGCGGCGCGACGCCGAGGCCCCCCTGGACCGTTGGCGAATCGCCGCGCAACGAGGCACCGCCGGCCTTTGGGGAATGCCGAAGCATGCAGTTTAACG
>JBFWRA010000502.1:0-4642 GCA_050249155.1 Isosphaeraceae bacterium
CCGAACTACAGCCAGCTCGCGGACCTCAACCGAGACCAGACCAGCGTGGTCGGGGCCTCGATCATTCAAAAGTACTTCGCCGTCGGCGAACTCAGCCCCACGGGAATCCTGATCGAACACCCCGGGATCGACTTTCGCCAGCCCTCCGGGCGCGAACTCATGGAGACCGTCTCGAAGCGGATCGCGGAGATTCCGGGAGTCGCCGAGGTTCGTTCCGTCTCTCAACCCCTGGGCAAGCCCGCCAAACCCGAGGCCCAGATGGGTTTCCTGGAACGGCAGCTCGCCCAGGTGATGCGCGCGGCGATCGACTCGCGATACGTCAGCACCAAGCCGGCCGACCCGGAAGCCCGCAACCACGTCACCAGGGTCGACGTCGTCTTCAAGGACGACCCCTTCTCCAAGGCGAGCCTCGTTTCCCTGGAGGAGGTCCATCGGTCCCTGCTGGACGCCATGAGCCCAGGCCAACCCCTCGACGGGGCGACCCGCCTGGGGCTGACAGGCTCCACCGCCTCGGTCCGAGACCTCAGCGAAGTGACCAATTCCGACGAGCGGCAGATGTACTGGCGGGTCACCCTCGGCGTGTATCTGATTCTCGTGGTCCTGCTCCGCAGGCCGTTCATCTGTCTCTACCTAATCGCCACGGTCGTGCTGGGCTATCTCACCTCGCTCGGAGTGACGGAACTGGTCTTCCAGTACCTTCACGACGGACCGGAGCCCTGGGGAGGGCTGGACTGGAAAGTCGGCTTCTTCCTCTTCGTGATCCTCGTCGCCGTCGGTGAAGATTATAATATCTTTCTGATGTCCCGCGTGATCGAGGAAGAGCGCAAGCATGGTTTGACCGAGGGCACCCGGCTGGCCGTCGCCCACACGGGGGGGATCATCAGCTCGTGCGGCCTCATCATGGCCGGGACCTTCGGCGCGATGTTGACCGGTTCCCTCACGTCCCTGCGCGAGTTGGGATTCGCCCTGGGGCTTGGCGTGCTGCTGGACACGTTCCTCGTCCGCCCGATCCTCGTTCCGGCGTTCGTGGTCCTCGTCGATCAGATCCTCCCCTCGCGGCGGTATTATTCAGGCAGGATCTCCGCGACGATCCCGGTCGGCCGGAACGGTCCGCCGCCGACGTTCCAGGCGCCTCGTCCCATCCTCGCCAACTCCACCCGGAACGGTGATAACGATCAGGACGAGACGTCATCCGTGTCGCTCCCGCCGGTCCAGCTTGGCCACGCTCCGGAAGGACCGATGGCCCACTTCCGCGGAAGCAGGGCGACGCCGTGACCCAACCCTCCCCCCAACGGAGGACGCCCCATGACGTTCCGAGGAGTCGCCGGAATCGTCCCGCCGATCGGGTTGCTCGTCCTCATGGGATTCGTTCCGCGACCCACCACCGCCGAGCCGCCCGCGACGAAAGCCACGGTCCCGGTCAGCCCCCCCCTTCCCCTGACAGCCTCGGAACGAACGCGCCTTGAAGCCGAGGCCGCCGGACAATCAGCCGAGGCCGACCGCCGATTCAAGGAGATGGACTTCGCCGGGGCCCTCCCGCTCTATCGGGCCGAGCGCGCCACCCGCGTCAGGCTTGGCGACAAACGTTACGAGGCCTACGCCGTCCGTTCCGAAGGCTGCTGCCTCTCGGCGCTCGGGGATGCCGAGGCCGCGATCGACCGCTGGCTCGTCGCGGTCGAGATCGACGCCGACCGCGACGACCCGGGATTCGTTGGCTACGACTGGCTCCTCATCGGAGACGCGTACAATCGCCTCGATCGTCCCCACGACGCCGCGCGGGCTCTCGATCAAGCCATTCCACGACTCTCCCAGGCCATCGACCAGGACCACGAGGCCGACGCCAGGACCATGCTGGCGCGCACACTCGTCAACCTGGGACGACCGTGGGAGGCCGTCCCGCACGCCTCCCGGGCCGCCGACCTCGCCGAGCGGCTCGACGACGAATCACGACGCGCCTCGGCCTGGCTGGCCGCCGGCCTGGCCGACGCCTCGCGAGGCGAGCACGGCCTGGCCGTCGAACGATTCTCCGACGCCCTTCGCGCCCTCGAGTCGCTCGACCTTCCGTCGGAAGCCGCCTCCACGCTTCGGGTACTGGGCGATTCCCTGGCCGCCCTGAACCACTTGCCGGCGGCGATCTCCATGTTCCAGGCGTCGCGTGACGCGTTCAAGGCGCTGGGGAACGACCTCGCCACGGCCGAGGTCCTCGACCTGCTCGCCGCGGCCCAGGCCGACTCCGGGGCGTTGAAAGAGGCCATTCAGACCGCGAGGACGGCCGTCGACGCGCGGCGCGAACTGAGGGACGGGCCGGGGATCGTCGAGTCACTGATTCGACTGGCTCATTACTGGAGTCAGAACGGCGACCATCTCCCCTCGGCGGACACCGTCGCCGAGGCGCTGAGCACCGCTCCAAACGGCACGACCCCCGCCGGTCGCGTCCGCCTGCTCCTCCTCTCCGCGAGCCTGGAACGCCGCGCCGGTCGATCGGATCGGGCCAGGGCGCGACTCGACGAGGCTCAGGCGATCGCCGAGCAACAGGACGTCGCCGCGCTCCGTCGCCTTGTCGAGGACGCCAGAGCGTTCCAGGGACAGGATCAGGGCCGATCGCGTCCCTGAAGCCGCCTGGCGAGGGCCTCTCGTTCGCGACGCGTCGCGTCGAGGTCGAACCTGGCGAGTTCCAGGTCGTGCCGCAGGCTCTCCAGCGCGTCCCTCGCGACGGTCAGCACGCGGCTCCGAAAGACCGCGTGCTCAAGGACTTGCTCCATCAACGGCGCGAGCTCCGCACGTACTCCCTCCGGCTGCGCCTGAACTCGCTCCTGAAGCTCTCGCAACTCCGCGGGGACCGCGTCCTGGGTCGCCGGAGCCTGACACGTCGCGTGACTCATCGGTGTTCCTCGTCTTTGGGTGCCACTCCCATCATAGCACGAGGATCTAGCGAGAGTGTTCTGATCGTGGGATTTCGACAGTTTGGGCAAAATATAATGTTTAACGAAGATTGGCGGAGTCTCTTCAGGGCCCAGAGGGGACGTGTCGGCCGCGAAGCCCGTGTGATTGAGCTTTTCGATCGCGAGAGTTACGACTACTATCCCGGTCGATCGGGTCAGGGTGAATCGACGGAACCGGACCGAGGCGGGGTGGGGCCATGAGGGTTCCCGGAATCCCCCTTGGGGAACCGCCCGATGGACAGGGAGGTCTACCACGATGATGGGCCACCGCGCGAGCCCCAAGTACGGGTGGGTCGGCCTGGGGCTGGCCATCGCCCTGGCGATCGCCACACCGGCGTTCGCTGACGACGAGCCCGAGGCGCCCTCGGGTGAGATCCTGGATGGTTTCGAGTCGCCGGCGACGATCTGGCGGCAGGAACAAACCGACGCCACGATCCAACTGGTCGCTCACGACCGGTCGGACCGAGCCGCGCGCGAGGGAAAGACCTCGGAACGGTTTCAGTTCGGGGCGGGCCTGGGGAGCGTGTTCTACTACAGCTACCCGCTTCCCAACGTCCCGGTCACCGAGTCTTTGAAGGCCAGTCTCTCGGTCCGCGGGACGCGGTCGGGCGTCCAGCTCTTCGCCAGGGTCGTCCTTCCCGCCGATACCGACCCGGAGACCAAGCGCCCCTCGTTCCTGCTCATTCCGGGCACGATTTACAACGAGGTCGACCGCTGGCAACGTCTGGAGATCGCCGACCTGCCCAGCGCCGTCGAGCGTCAGGCTCGGGTGCTGCGGGTCTCCTCGAAGCGTCCGGTGCCGCTGGACGGGGCCTACGTGGAACAACTCGTGGTCAACCTCTTCGCGGGAACGGGTGAATCCGAGGTGTTCCTCGACGACTTGAAGGTCGCGCCGGTGCCAGTGGATCTGGCGACGGCGCACACGAGGTTCCTGGCCGATCGGCTTCGCGATCCAAACGAGCCGGGCGTCACGGTCGAGGCGATGCCCGAGTCTCCCGCGGACCCGGGAGGAACCGAGACGGGGGCCCCTCCCGCGGAGGTCGCGCGGATCGATCGCAATCGCCTCAAGAGGCGAATCGAGGGCGGGCTCTACCAGGACTGGGTGTTCACGGCGATCCACGCCCCGGGAGCGGACGTCGGCAGCCTCCGCAAGGCGGGCTTCGACGTGTTGATCGACGACCTCGACGCCGACCCCGGCCGTTGGCGGGAGGCGGTCGCCCGGGGGTTCCTGTTGATGCCGAGCCTCCGTCGCGAGGCGGACGGCGGGCTCCCGAGCGCCGGCGCGTTCGGGACGGCGGCCGCCGCGTTCCCGCATCTCGAATCGGTCGCCGCGTGGCACCTGGGAAACGGGCTGGGCCTGGCGGCCGACCCGGAGGCCAGACGCGACGAACGCGAACGGGTCCGCGCGTTGATCTCCGCGGCCCGTGGCTTGCCGCCGGGAACCTCCCCTCTGACCACCGGCACCGTGGCCGACGACCTGCCCCGTTACGCCAGCTTCCCCAGGAACCTCGACCTTCTCGGCGTCAGACCCAACGCCTGGGGGTCCTCCTGGGAGCCGATGGACACCTACCAGTACCTCAAGCAACGCCGCGACCTGACCGCGCGGACCAACCCCGGCGCGGTCGTCTGGGCGATGCTGCCCGCCGCACCGACGCCAGCGAGCGGGGAGGCGGGCTGGGGGAACGACGTTCCTCCGCCCG
>JBFWRA010000503.1:0-4638 GCA_050249155.1 Isosphaeraceae bacterium
AGGTGGTGGTGGGGCTGGTCGGGCTGGACCTGGTCGCCGAACGTTTCGAGGCCATCGTCGGTGAATCCCCTTCGGCTGCCGGCCTGGTTCATCGCGGCCGGACGTCGTCGCTTCCGGCGTCGACCACGAGGCGGAGGGAACCCTCACCCCGAGCGACCTTATCTCTCCTCGATCGACGTCCAAACGAGGCGGACCCGAGCGGATTCTCCGATTAACCGACGTTCCACGTCTCGTTCTGTCGGATTTCCCTGGACTGAGGATTGGACGGTTCGAAATCGACGAGGCCCAGGGCGGACTCGGGCGAGTCCGCGCTGGGCGTCCCTGGTTCGAAGGGGAGCGTGTGACGAGGCGATTCGTGTCCGCCCTACTCGGCGGCTTCCCGCTCCCCGGCGGTCGCGATGGTCGGCACCCGAGGGAGTGAGTCGACCACCTGGGTCGGGTCCAGGATGACCTGGTCCCCTTCCTCAAGTCCGTCGGTCACCTCCAGGAGGTCGCTGGTGATCTGGCCGAGGGTGACTTCCCGGCGCTCGACGCCCTGAGCGCGGGCGACGTAGCAGACGTCCCGCCCGTCCTCGATGGTGAGACCCTCGGCGGGAATGACCAGGGTCTCGGGGCGCTGGACGGTGGTGATCTCGACTTCCGCGGTCATCCCCGGACGCAGCCCGCGCGGGACGTTCTCCAGCTTGACGATTCCGAGGAAATAGCGGACGTCGCTGAACCAGTCCTTCATCGGGAGTTGAGTGACCGCCTCGACGTACCCCTCCATCACCTCGCCAGGGAGGGCCTCGACGCGGACCTTCGCGCGTTGGCCGTTGGCGACGTCCTTGACGATCGATTCGTGAAGCATCGCGCCGACCTCCATCTTCGAGAGGTCGGGCAGGTAGAACAATCGCTGACGCGTTCGGACCGTCATGCCGGGTTCGATCCGGATCTGCCGGTTGTCCTCGTTGGCGTAGACCAGGAAGCCGTCGTGAGGGGCCCGGATCGTGCAATTCTCAACCTGCTTCTGATAGAAGGCGTACCGCTCCTCGAATCGTTCGAGCCTGCGCTTCTCGTACATCAGCAAGGTGGACGCCGAGGTCACGTTGCTTTGAAGGATCTGGAGTTGCTTGGGGGCGGTGTACTTCTCGTACATCTCCAGCGCGGTCCGGCTTTTCCGGAGGGCGTGCTCCATCCTGTCCAGATTCAACTCCTCCGACTTCAACTGGCCCAGGGAAAGGTAGCCCTTGTCGAGCATCCGGCGGCTCCAGGAGAGTCGGTCCCTGGCCCGCTCCATGTCGGACTCGGCCAGGGCGATCTGCCCCTTCAGGTTCTTGATCGTCTGAACCATCACGCCGTCCCGGAACTCGACCACGTTCATCTCGGCGACTTCGTGACGGAGCTTGACCTGCTGGAAGTCGGCGCGGGCCCGCTCGAGGTTCATCCGCTGCTGCCGAACCACCTCCTCGTAGGCCGAGGAATCCAGGACGCAGAGAACGTCCCCCTTTTTGACCATCGTGCCGTCGGGAACGACGCTCAAGATCGTCGACGCGCCGGCGACTCCCATCGAATTGCCTCGGACGCGGAACTCGACGTTCTCGATCTTGCAGTCGATCATCGTCTTTTCCGACGCCTCGATCCGACCTCCGGTCGAGATCGTCACGTTCAGATCGATCCGTCGCACCGGCGCGGTCGACGTCCTGGGCATCGGCGACTTTCGGAGCGAGAGTCCGAACAGGGAGGGAGTCGCCGCCAGGACGACTCCGGCCATCGCCAGGACCAAACCGACACCGACCCAACCGTATCGCCAGGCCGCACGTTTTCTACGCATGGGAGATCTCTCCAGCAAGCCGCCCTGAGGGATGGCGGCGATGGTCCCGGGCCGCTCGCGAGCCGCGGGAAAACAAGGCGGGGTGATCGGCGTCGACTGTCCCACAGCGTCGTTTCCCCGAAAGCATCGTCGGGGGACGCGACCACGATCAGGAAGGCGGGGGCTCGACGCCCGTCGGTCGGCGACGGGTCGAGCGAAGCACGGAGGGTGGGGTGACCGAGGCGAGCCATACTCGACCTCGCGTCAATTCTCGCACGCTTGCGTTACCAGGAGCCATTGTAAAACAATGATTCGACATCGGCAAGCCGGATCTCCGCATGAATTCCGAGGGAGCGATCCGCCGGCTCTTGTCGGACGCGGGGGATCGGCTCATAATGGGACACCGGAGCGGGAATGGAAAGTGCAAGGACTCATTATGGTTACGGCGAAAGCGGTCGAGCTGGCGGGGGCCGCGGACGGCACGGGGGTCAGGCCCGAACTTCTGGCGCCGGCGGGGGATCGCGAGTGCCTCCGGGCCGCTGTGGAGAACGGGGCCGACGCGATCTACTTTGGTCTTCAGCGTCATAACGCCCGCGCCAGGGCGACGAATTTCGACGACGAGGATCTGTCCGAAGTCATGGCCGGGCTTCATCGCCGGGCAGTCCGAGGCTACGTCACCTTGAACACCCTGGTGTTCTCCCGAGAACTGGGGGAGGTCGAGGCGATCGTTCGCCAGGTCGCCGAGGCCGGTGTCGACGCGGTCATCGTCCAGGATCTCGGGCTGGTCAGGCTGATCCGGGCGATGACTCCCGACCTGGAAATCCACGCCTCGACGCAAATGTCGGTCACCAGCGCGGAGGGGGTGCGGCTCGCCCGGGAACTTGGATGCTCGCGAGTGATCCTCGCCCGGGAGCTTTCGCTGGCCGAGATCGCCCAGGTCCGTCGCGAGGCGGAGCTTCCCGTCGAGGTCTTCGTCCACGGAGCCCTGTGCGTGGCCTACTCTGGCCAGTGCCTGACCAGCGAGGCGCTGGGGGGCCGTTCGGCCAACCGTGGCGAGTGCGCCCAGGCCTGTCGGATGCCCTACCAGATCGTCAGCGACGGCGAACTTCAGGACCTGGGCGCGACCCAGTACCTCCTGAGCCCCCAGGACCTGGCCGCCTACGACCTGGTGCCCTCCCTGATCGCCCTGGGGGTGGCCAGTCTGAAGATCGAAGGTCGTCTCAAGTCTCCCGAGTACGTGGCCAACGTCACCCGGCACTACCGCAAGGCGATTGACGAGGCGGCGCGGGGACGACCGGCGACCTTCGCCCCCGAGGAGGTTCGCGACCTGGAACTCTCGTTCTCCAGGGGGTTTAGCCACGGATTCCTCGATGGAAACGACCACAAGGCGCTGGTGCGAGGCGACCACGCCAAGAAGCGTGGGATCTTTCTTGGGCGCGTCACCGGGTTGACCCGCGAGGGCGTTTTAGTCAGCCTCGCCGCCCCGGTCAAGAAGGGGGACGGCCTGGTCCTGGACGCCGACGACGCGGGGGGACTCCCCGAACAGGGAGGCCGCGTCTACGAGGTCCTGCGCCCCGGCCGCGCGAGCCGCCCCGAGCCTGACGGCCTCTCGGCGGGCCCGGCCGAACTCCGGTTCGGGCGGCAAGACGTGGATCTTCGCCAGATCCAGCCTGGTCAACGGATCTGGAAGACCGACGATCCCGAACTGACGCGTCGCCTCCGCAAGACGTTTCAGGGAGCGCCTCGCCGGCTGGTCGAACTCGACCTGACCGTGACCGCCGAGACGGGTTGGCCGCTGGTTCTGGAAGGGCGGACCCGCCTGGGAGCGACGGCCCGCGTCGTCGCCGAGGCGCCGCTGGCGAAGGCCGACCGGCTCGCCGCCGACGAGGCGCTCTTCCGCGACCAACTCGAGCGCCTGGGCGGGTCGCTCTATTCGCTCCGCGAATTGACCGTGCGGATCGCGGGGGAACCGATGGTGCCCCGAAGCCTGCTCAACGCGCTCCGACGCGACCTGGTGGCGAAGCTCGACGAGGCTGGCGGGGCGGCTCCTCCCCGCGCGATCGCCTCGGGACCGGTCTTGCCCGCGCTGAAGGCCGGGCTCTCCGCGGCGATCGGGGACGAGTCCGTTCAGGCGCCGGGTCTCCCGGAACTGTCCGCCCTCTGCCGGCGAACCGACCAGATCGCCGCGGCCGTCGCCGCGGGCGTTCGGACGATCTACGCCGATTATCAAGAGATCAAGGAGTATTCCGACGCCGTGGCCGCCGCGAGGCGAGGCGGGGCGACGATCCACCTGGCGACCCCCCGCATCGAGAAGCCTGGCGAGGCGAACCTCTTTCGGTTCCTGGCGAAACTGGGCGCCGATGGGCTGCTCGTCCGCAACGCCGGCGGCCTCGCCTTTTGCGTTGAACGGGGCGTGCCGTTCGTCGCCGACTTCTCTCTGAACGCGTCGAACGAATTGACGGTGGAGTACCTCAAGGCGCGAGGCGCGGAGCGGGTGACGGCCTCGTACGACCTGAACGCCGAGCAGTTGCTCGACCTGCTCGAGTCCTCGCCCAAAAGCTGGCTGGAGGTGGTGATCCACCAGCGGATTCCGATGTTTCACATGGAGCACTGCGTCTTCTGCGCGTTCCTGTCTCCCGGGACCGACAAGACCAACTGCGGCCGCCCTTGCGACGTCCACGACGTGAAACTGCGGGATCGAGCGGGCGTCGACCACCCCTTGAAGGCCGACGTCGGTTGCCGAAACACCCTGTACAACGCCACTCCGCAAACGGCGGCGGAATATCTTCCCGCGTTCCTCGCGAAGGGAGTCCGGCACCTTCGAGTCGAGTTCCTGGATGATTCACCGG
>JBFWRA010000504.1:0-4637 GCA_050249155.1 Isosphaeraceae bacterium
CGGCGTCCAGGTCGATTCCGGTAGCCAGAACACGATCCGGAACAACAGCATTTACGACAACCGTGGTCGTGGCATCTCCCTCAACACGTCCAATAACGCGAATTTGAATCAGCCCGCGCCGGTCATCACCAGCCTGGACCCGCAAGGCTCCAAGGTCACCGTCCGAGGCACCCTGAGCGCGGCGACCTCGACGAGCTACGACCTCGAGTTCTTCGCGAACCCGGACAAGGGGGCCTCGGGCAACGGGCAGATCCAGCCCTACCAGGGCAGGCGCTACCTCGGCAAGGCGACGGTGAACACCGACGCCGCGGGAAACGCCACCTTCAGCTACGACGTCCCAACGTTCGTGAGCTCGGGCGAATGGGTCACCGCCACGGCCACCGATCCCGCGGGGAACACCTCCGAGATCTCCAACGCCGTGCGCGTGCCGACTCACTTGCAGTTCGCCAGCGTGAGCTACGCGGTCAACGAGTCGGAAGGCGCGATCGTCGTCACCGTGACCAGGACCGGCGGCCTCGGCGGCGACGTCTCCGTCGCCTACGCGACGTCCGACGGCACCGCGACCGCCGGGAACCAGTACGCCGCGGCGAACGGCACGTTGTTCTTCCTGTCCAACGACACGTTGCCGAGAACGTTCAGCGTCCCCATTCTCGACACGCCGAACATCGGCGGCTCCACGACGTTCCTCGTCACCCTGAGCGACCCGACCAACGGGGCGACTCTCGGTACGCCAGCGACCACGACCATCACGATTCACGACGACGACACCGGGTTGAAGTTCTCCGCTCCCACCGCGACGGCCAACGAGGCCGATGGGACCGTCACCGTCACCGTGACTCGGCCTTCCGGCGTCGGCACGGCCAGCGTGAACTACGCGACGGCCAACGGCACGGCGCTCGCCGGCGTCAACTATGTCGCGAAGTCGGGGACGATCCAATTCGCCGCGGGAGAGTTCAGCAAGCCGATCACGATCAGCCTGATCGGTGACAACGCCGTGACCGGGTCGCTGACGTTCAGCGTCGGGCTCTCGAACCCGGTCGGCGCGCTGATCGAACCTCCTGGCACGATCCTCGTGACCGTGGGCGACGCCGATTCCCCAGGCGCTCTGGGCTTCTCCACGACGTCCTACGTCGTCCAGCCAGGCGCGACCACCGCCACGGTGACGGTCAAGCGCACCGGCGGCAAGGGAGGCTTGGTCAGCGTCGGCTACGCCACGGGAGGAGGCACGGCCGTTCCTGGCGTCGATTACACACCGAAGTCGGGCGTCCTCACGTTCGGTCCCGGCGAACTCACCAAGAGCTTCAACGTCGCGATCCTGAACGGAAACGCGAACGCCACGACGAGCCAGTTCGTCGTGACGCTCAGCAACCCCACGGGCGGAGCCACGCTCGGCTCGATCGCCACGGCCAACGTGAAGGTCAAGCGCGGGACGGCACCGGTTGGACCGGGGAATCCAGGTACTCCCATCGGGGACGTCGTCCCGCCGACGGTCGTGAGCGTGACGCCGGTTTCCGGGTTCGGCGGCGTCACGTCGATCGTGATCGGGTTCAGCGAGCCGCTCGACCTGGTCCGAGCCCAGAATATCTCGAACTATGGATCGTTCGCGACCTCCTTTGGGCGCGACAACATCCCTCACACCCGTGACGACTCGAACGTCGCGATCATCGCGGCGACCTATGACGCGGCGTCGCGAAAGGTCACGCTCCGACTGGCCTCGCCGCTCTCGCCCAGCCTCCGCTATTACGTGAATCTGAACCGTGACGCCGTCAGTTCCGGGGGCCGCGGAATCAGCGACCTCGCCGGGAACCTCCTGGCCGGCGACGGCCGGAACGCCGGAACGCCCCACCTCGTGACGATCGGCACGACGACCACCACGACGACGAACCCGAGAATCGTGACCTCGCCCACGCCGACGCGGGGACGAACCTCAATCGTGCGCCGGGGAACCGTCTCGGCGTCGGCCGTCGATAGCCTCTCCACACGCGGCTCGCTGCCGAGGACGGGAACGCTGACGTCCTGGGCGCGCCGCCGCTGATCGGCGCTGGCGACGAGCGTCGTCCATGACGAGTCCACGCTGAGGAAGTGGCTCCAGACTGGCTCAGCCGTCTCGAACCGAACGCGACCGGCCGCTACAATCGACCGGGTCGAAGGATCCGGTTTCGGTTCGAGAGGGTATGACCATGCGTCGAAGGGTCGTCGTCGCGTTGGGCTGGCTCATGGGTGGGGTCTGGGTGAGCCAGGCGGCCCCACCCTCCCCGGTCGACCCTGGACTGGTCATCCAGCGATTCGCCGCGGAACCCGAGATCGTCACGCCGGTCGGCATCGCCGTGGACCCGAAGGGTCGCGTGCTGGTCGTCGAGAGCCACACCCATTTCCGCCCCGACGACTACGACGGTCCACCCGCCGATCGCATCAGGATCCTGGAAGACCGGGATGGCGAGGGCCAGGCCGAGCGGGTCGGGACCTTCTTCGAAGGCTCCAGGTACACGATGGGCCTGGGGTTCCATCCGGACGGCACCCTGCTCGTGGCCACGCGCTGGGAGATCTTTCGGCTCCGCGACGCGAATGGCGACGGCCAGGCCGACGGTCCTCCCGAACCCCTGGCGAAGCTGGAAACCGAGGGCGACTATCCCCACAACGGCCTTTCCGGCTTCGCCTTCGACGCGGAGGGGCGGGTTTACTTCGGCCTCGGGGAGAACCTGGGCGCGTCGTACTCGCTCGTCGGCCAGGACGGTACGACCCTCTCCGGTGGGGGCGAAGGGGGCAACGTCTACAGGATGAGGCCCGACGGCTCGGGTCTCGAACGGATCGCCACGGGCTTCTGGAACCCGTTCCACCTGGCGTTCGATCCCTTCGGCAACCTCTTCGCCGTCGATAACGACCCCGATAGCCGACCCCCCTGCCGGCTGCTCCGGGTCGTGGAGGGGGGAGACTACGGCTACCAGTTCCGCAACGGCAGGAAGGGGCTGCACCCGTTCACCGCCTGGAACGGTGAGCTTCCAGGCACCTTGCCGATGGCCGCCGGGACCGGCGAGGCCCCTTCCGGCATCGTCTCGTACGAATCGGACCAGCTCACCGATCTCCGGGGAGCGCTCCTGGCGACCTCCTGGGGCGATCATCGGATCGACGCCTTCACCCCCGCCGCGCCAAACGAAGCCAACCGGCTCCGCCTCACGAAAGATCGCAAGGCGATCGTGACCGGAGGCGAGGACTTCCGCCCGGTCGGCATCGCGATCGCCCCCGACGGCGCTCTGTTCGTGAGCGACTGGGTCGACCGTTCCTACACGCTCCACCGAAAGGGGCGCGTCTGGCGGATCGCCGCGACGCGGCCCCCGACCCGAACCAAACCCACGGACGACGCCGAGGCCCTGCGCCACGCCGACCGATCCATCCGCGAGACCGCCGCGCGTCGGCTCGCCGAGCGTGGGGGACCGGCCGGCCGTGAAGCCCTGCGGCGGGTCGTTTCCGACGATCCCGATCCCACCCACGTGGCAAGCGCTCTGGACGCGTTGATCTCGTCGGCGCAAGCCGGCGACGAGGAGTGTTTTCGCAAGGCGCTCGCGCATCCGTCGGAAGGGATTCGGGCTCTGGCGGTCCGACGACTGCCGGCCGATCGGATCGTCGCGGAGGAGATCGCCGCGAACGACGAATCCCCCCTGGTCCGCGCGGAGGGGCTTCGGCGAATCACCAAGGCCGGAGCGCTCCCGATCCAGCTGACCGCCATCCTGGGAAACTCCGACCCGTTCATGAGACAGGCCGCGCGGGAGGGACTACGTCGTTCCTTGACGACTCCCGAGCTGCTCCGACTGGCCCGGCACGTCATTCCTTCCGTTCGGGTCGCCGCCACGTTGATCCTCCGCGACCTGGATGACCCGTCGGTGCCGCGGGCGATGGAGCACGCCCTGGGTGACCAGGATCCTGACGTTCGGTTCCTCGCGTTGCGGTGGGTCGCCGAGTCTCGGCGGGCGTGGGCTGGGGAACGACTCTGGAGGGGACTGATGGAGCGTGAGTTCGTTTCCCCCCGCGAGTTCGTGGCGCTTCTGGTGGTCCTCGACCGACTCTCCGGTCTCCCTCCCGACCCGAAGCGGGAGATCCCCGGCGAGGAATACGTCGCCCGGTTCGTCACCGAGGCCGGTGGGATGATGGGGGAGATGATGGGCCAGGGCGTTTTGCCGGTGGCCTTGCGGATGCTTAGGCCCGACCACCCGTCCCTGACCGACGCGCGGCTCTCGACGCTGTTCGCATCGGGAAATCCCTCGCTTCAGGTCGAGGTCCTGCGGACCTGGCGCGAGCGACCGGGGTTCGATCGCTTTGAGCGACTCGAACAGATGGTTCGAGACATGGACCTCCATCGAACCGTTCGCATGGAGGCGCTGGTGGGACTGTCGAAGGCCGATCTGTCCGACCCAAACCCGCGGGGATTGCTGGTCCAGCTCTCCGGTGGATCGGACCTGGGAATCCGCCGCGAGGCCCTTCGATCGCTCCGGGGTGCCCCGCTGACGACCGCCGACGCGATCCACCTGGAGAAGACCGCGACCAAGGGGGACCCGGTCTCCGCCACCTTGCTGGACACGCTGGCGGGCTTCGACCTCACGTCCCCAGAATCCCCCCGCTCGCTGGACGACTGGGGCGTGAAA
>JBFWRA010000505.1:0-4633 GCA_050249155.1 Isosphaeraceae bacterium
GCTGGCGAGGCACGGCGAGTCTCGACGGCGTGTATCTGGATTATCTGATGCATCACGCCTCGAACCTGGCGCTGGGATTCGCGCTGGGGCATGGGCTGGCCGTCAGGACCGGAGCGGCTTTCTGGTCGGTCGCGGGATTCGCGATCGCCGCGGGCTGGGCGGGGCTGAGCCTGCATGACGACTGCCGTTACAAGGCGTTTTTCGCGCGATTGAAGCGGGAAGGTCGAAGCTACCGGGTCGACGGCGGCTCAGGGGGCAAGTCCGCGCCCGCGCCGCCCTGGCCTCGTCGGGGGCTTCGCGCCGTGACCTGGCCGGCTTACAAGGCGTGCGAGGCCCACGTCGTCCTGCTCTCCCTCAGCGCCCTGGCTTTGGTGGCGATCGTCGCACCGGAGCTTTGGACCCTCGGCTGGCGCGTCTGGGTCGCCGGCATGGCGGTGCTGGCCCCCGTGCTGGCGTTCGGGCGTGCCGGCCTCGCCTTGCGAAACGGACGGGTGGAGGACGAGTTCGGCCAGTGGTTCCGGACCGAACCCGGCTAGGCTACAATGCCAGTGACCGATCCGTCCCGAGCCCTCTTGAGCCCGGCATGACCCAGCCCAGCGAGCCCGCCGTCCGTCCTCGAACCGCCAGGCCCCGCCGACGCCGCGGGGGTCGGCGGTTGCTGTTCGCGACGGTCCTTCTGGGGCTCATCGGCACGGGTCAAGAAATTCTGTTTCGCTGGACGTTCCCGATCCCCGAGGTCGTCGGCTTCAACCGGATTCGCTACCAGCTCCTCGCCGACCAGGACCCGAGGTTCCGACCGATCCTCCGCCGAGGACTGGTCTATGACCGACTGCTGGTCGAAAGCGTCCCCGACGGCTACTCCGAGATCCATCGTCTGAACCGCCACGGCTTTCGAGGCCCGGACTTCGCCATCGAACCGAACCCCGCCAGGCCGAGAGTCCTGGTCATCGGCGATAGTCTGACGGAGGGTCAGGGCGCTCCCGAATCGGGCACGATCTCCGCGTACCTCGACCGACTCCTCAGGGAACGGGGCGAACCGGCCGAGGTGTTGAACCTCGGCGTGATCGCCGCGACGCTCCACCACGCGACCCTCCTGGCGCGCGACGCCATCGGATTGCTTCGGCCCTCGACGGTCGTCCTGGTCCTCTATGCGAACGACCTCCCCGCGCCCCCCTACCTTCCCGACCTCGATCAGGCCCCGCCGCGCTACCCCCGGTCCGACGTCCCCTGGTTTCTGCCCAGGGCCTTGGCGCTGGTCGGCCGCGTTTCCCGGGACGAGCCGATTTATAGCCGATGGCCACGCCCGCCGGTCCGGTACTTCGCCCCCTCACCCGATCCGACGAACCCCTGGTCGAAGTCCCAGGGTCCGCCCCCGAACGTCGACCCGGATCTTTATCGGTCGATGAAGGCGGGCGAATTGAACCCCTGGCTGGTCCAGCAGGCCGAGGCGATCCCCGGCATGC
This sequence comes from Isosphaeraceae bacterium, assembly GCA_050249155.1. GTDB lineage: Bacteria > Planctomycetota > Planctomycetia > Isosphaerales > Isosphaeraceae > JBFWRA01. The sequence continues at coordinate 1,464 of JBFWRA010000505.1, forward strand.
TCGCTCACGACTTCACCAGGGGGGGAACTCCCTATCTTCATCTCAGACGCGTGGCCGACCTCTGCCGAGCGGCCGGGGCTCGCCTGATCGTCGCGTACGTCCCCTTCTGCGGCGTGATTCACCCGCGTTACGGTGCCGCGCAAACGAAGCTCGGGATGGACCCCACGACGGCCGAGGGGCTCGCCAGCGACCCGCGCTATCGGAGCCAGTCGGCCCACCTCGCCGCGATCCGCCCAACGCTTGACCTGCCGCTGGCCGACGCCACCGAAGCCTTGACTCGCGCGGAGGCTTCAGGCAAGCCCCAGTACTGGGAGTTCGACACCCACCCCAGGCCCGACGGGTACGCCACCATCGCCCGACGGATCGTCGAGGTCTGGCCGACGGATCAACCGAAATGAACACGACCGACGACGACCTCGGCCACCTCCCCGACTGGCCACGCCGGCGAGACCTCGGGATCGGGATCGTGGGCGCGGGCTTCATCGTCCGCGACTGCCACCTGGTGGCCTACAAGGACGCCGGCTTCCGTGTCGTCGGCATCACGTCGAGGACGGAGGCGACCGCCCGGGAGGTCGCGCGGCTTCGAGGGGTGCCCAGGGTCTTCTCGACGGTCGAGGCCATGCTCGACGATCCCGACGTGGCGGTCGTCGATATCGCGGTCCCGCCAGCGGAGCAGCCCGGCGTCATCCGTCGAATCCTGGACCATCCCGGCGGACGGATTCGGGGCATCCTCGCCCAGAAGCCTCTGGCGATGCGTTATGAGGAGGCCCTGGCGATCGTCGAGGCGTGCGAGGGGGCCGGCGTCGCGCTCCAGGTCAATCAGAACATGCGTTACGACCCGTCGGTCCGAGCGTTGAAGACCCTGATCGACCGGGGCACTCTCGGCGCGCCGGTCCTCGCCACGATCCAGATGCGGGCGATCCCGCACTGGATGCCCTGGGCCGAAGGCGGACGGTCGCTCTCCACGTACATCATGAGCATCCACCACCTCGACACATTCCGGTACTGGTTGGGCGACCCGTCGCGTGTGATGGCCAGCACCCGGCCCGACCCGAGGACCACCTTCGCCCACGACGACGGCGTGAATCTTTACATCCTCGAATATGAGTCGGGGGCGAGGGCCTCGGCCTGGGACGACGTCTGGGCGGGGCCCGCACGCGAGGGGGCCGCTCCCGCGATTGGCATCGACTGGCGGTTCGAGGGGACGGAAGGGCTCGCCCGGGGAACGATCGGCTGGCCGGGCTGGCCCGCCCGGGTTCCCAGCGTGATCGACTATTCCAGCGTGCGCGACGAGGGCCGCTGGCGGTCGCCCCGTTGGCCGGCCGTCTGGTTCCCCGACGCCTTCGCGGGCACGATGGCCGGGCTCCTGATCGCGCTGGAATCCGGCGGTCAGCCCGACGTCGGCGGCCGGGACGTCCTCAAGACGCTCGCGCTCTGCGAGGCCGTGCTCCAGAGCGCTCGGGCGCATCAAGTGATCTCAATGGATCAATCGTTCCCGTTCCCCTCGCGATGAGGAAGACCATGAAACTCGGCCTGATCAACTCGGCGTGGGCGCAGGCGGGCCGCGAGACCGCGTTCGGCATCCGCAAGACCAAGGAACTGGGCTTCGACACGATCGACGTCTTCGCCGACCCGCTCGACGCCGACGTCAGGGAACGCAAGCTCATCAAGGACGAATGCGACCGAGTGGGCCTGCCGATCATCTCGGTCGCCTGCGTGGCCGTCGGCCTGATCGACTTCAATCCAAGCGTCCAACGCTTCCACGTCGATCGGGTCAAGGCGTATCTCGACATGGCCTACATGTTCGAGGCGCGGAACGTCTTGCTGGTGATCGGCGAGTACATCTGGCGGAAGGAGGTCATCCCGCCGGAGGAGCAATGGGCGACGGGGGTTCGCAACGTCCGGGAACTCGGCGAGTACGCCGCGAACCTGGGCCTGGAGATCGCTCTGGAACTGGAGCCGTTCGAGCTCTCGCTGGTCAAGGACGTCGACAGCATGGGTAGATTCCTCGCCGACGTGGGCCACCCGAACGTCTTGGCGAATCTGGATATTTCCCACCTCGTCCTGGCCCAGCAGTCCCCCGCGCGGATCGAGAGCCTGCGTGGCAAGGTGGCCCACGTTCACATCTCCGACTGCGACGGCAAGGTCCACGGCGACCTTCCCCCAGGACGCGGAGTGGTCGACTTTCCCCCCTATCTCGACGCCATCAAGGCCCTCGGCAAGGACGACCTGACCATCTCGATCGAACTGGAATACTCGCCCGAACCCGACAAGATCGTCGATTGGGTGCGTGAGGCGTACGACGCGACCGCCGCGCTGATGGAACAGGCCGGGCTTCGGGGATGAAGTCGCGGGGCGCGCTTGGGGAGGTGGCGATCGCGGCGATCCTGGTCGCCGCGCTGGGATGGCCCCTGCTCGCGACGAGCCTGGCGGCGTTCCGTGGCGGCACCGAATCCGGTGGAGGGCTCCTCAGCCCGGTCGACGCCGCCACCGGGGGACTTCAGCGACCGCTCCAACTGGCGGCCGAGACGATTCGGCTGGTCCTGGCGACCGAGGCGCTGGCGCTTCCCGTCGGGATCGCGCTGGCCGTCGTCCTGTTCCGGACCGACGTCCCCGGCCGTCGCCTCGCCCTGGCCTCGCTCCTGATTTCGGCGTTCGTCCCGCTCCCGCTCCACGCGACCGCCTGGCTGGGTGCCTTCGGCAACGCCGGGCGGTCGCAGGCGCTGGGGCTGGGAATGCTTCCCGTCCTGACGGGATGGTCGGGGGCGGCGTTCGTCCACGCCATGGCCGCCTTGCCATGGGTCGTGGTGGTCGTCGGCGTCGGCTTGAGAACGGTCGAGCCAGAACTGGAGGACGCCGCGATCCTGGATCTTCCCGGCCCGATCGTCGCCTGGCGCGTCACGCTGAGGCGGAGCCTCGGGGCGATCCTCGGGGCGGCGCTGGCGGTGGCGGTCCTGACCGCCGGCGACATGACCGTGACCGACCTTCTGCGGGTGAGGACCTACGCCGAGGAGGCTTACCTCCAGTACAACCTGGGCAACGGCCCCGCCTCCGCGGCGGCGGTCACGCTGCCCCCCCTGCTCTTGCTGGGGTGCCTGGTCAGCCTCGCCGCCCGGGGACTTCTGGCCGCCGACCCCGCTCGACTCCCGTCGGCCTCCCTTCCGGCCAGG
>JBFWRA010000506.1:0-4631 GCA_050249155.1 Isosphaeraceae bacterium
GCGTCGACGTATGCGATAGAACGTCGGAGGTCGAGGGGTTCGTCATGCTCGAACGAGTTTCCATCCAGGAATTCATTGACGCTCTGATAACGAAAGGTATGTTAAGATTATGAGAACGATCCTCGCGTTCACCGTGGCGGCGTCACTGGCCTTGATCGGGGCGGACGAACCTCCCGCGGCCCCCGTCGAGGGATCGACTCCCGCGACGCAGGAGGCGGCTTCCCCGGGCTTGCCGGCCATGCCGGCGGTCGTTCCCCAGGTCCCAGCGATTCCCGGGCTCCCACCTCCTGGCCAACCCGACCCTCTCGCGGCCGGTGCCGTCGCCTCACCGGTGCCGTCGCGGGGTACTCCAGTCACGACCTGGACGATCCCCTTGTCGGGAGTCACCTCCGACGGAAAACCCGTGGACGTGTCCGTGCCCTACGCTCCGATCGCGGTTCGGGTCAAACCCTTCTGGCCTGAGATCGACCGCTGGTACGCCTTGAAGCCAGGGACGACGCTGAAGACCCGGGTGGCGATACCTGGCGTTGGACCATCGATTCAATATGAACTCATGCGTGACTTGCCCTTAATCTATTATTTGAACGAGATGACGCAAGTGGATGGGAAGACCTATTTCTGGGCGGTCGGTTTCTCATCGGGATGGGTGACTCCCGATCAAGTCGAGAATCCCGAGTTGACGGCCCCGCGACTGGCGGGTCTCCAGGATTCCTCGCTGAAGAAGCTTTATCTCGCCGCGTTGCTGGAACTCGGTTCTCGACATGACGCGGAACGGGTCATCGAGGTGGAGTCTCGGGATCTGAATCGGGTCGGACCGAACTTCGACAGCCTTTTCCGAAGGGCCGCGGCGTATCGGAAGCTCCGCGACTACCAGAGAGTCCTCGGCGACTTGACCGAGGCGCTGCGGTTCCAGCCCGACTCCGTCGACGCCTTGCTCTTCCGCGCCGAGGTCAACGCGCGGCTGAAACGACCCGTGCAAACCCGCGCCGATCTCATCGACGCGCTCCGACTCGATCCACAGAATCCGGAGGCGGCCACGGGCATCGAGGTCCTCAGTATCCAGACCTTCGGCCGGACGACGGCCTATTGATCCTCGACCCCCGGTCGAAAGGGCGGCCCGTCCGGTGGCTCGGGGCGATCGATGGTCGACGTGAGAGCTGGCGGTTCCGCGGCTCCCACCGCGGCTCTGAGCCCAATCCTTGTGATCCGGCGACACCCCCCTTGTGACTGACCACGACCGTCGCATCCTCCGTTAGGACTCCGTTGTTTTGTCTCCTCTGGCGGCTTGGCGTCTCGCTTCGTGTAGTGACACTCCCTGGCATGCCGCTGATGGGCCCGACGCCAGTCCGACCACGCCAGCGCCTGCTCGGCCGAAGTCAGCCGGGGCCATCTCACGCGCAGCGGCGGCGTCCGTGCCCCGGGCACCGTCAGTGCGATTCGCCTCGCGACCCCCTTCGTCGCGAGAACGGCGCGGAGCCCACCCGCGACCGGATCACCGCGAGCACGGCCAGGGCGAACAGCGACGGCGTGATCCACCGGTACCAACCGACCCTTGAGCGAACCGCGTGGTCGGCCACGCCGCGGTTCCCCTTGGACCGCTCGAAGCACTCCTCCATACGTCCACCTCGCCTGGCGACCCGGAACAGCTCCGTTCACGGTGTCTCGACCGGGTCGAGACACAGGTGGTCGGCCCGCTCGTCACTCCGCAGGCGGAGCCGCTGGACCAGCGGCCACAGCCGCCCGCCCCGCCCGTCGACCGAGCCAAACAACGACTCGGCCGCCCACTCGTACCGCCGCGGCCCCTTGGAGCCGGCCCCGCGCTGGCCGCGCGCCACGCCCGGACCGCCAGGACGTACGGCTGACCGTTGGACTCCAACGTCCGGCGGAGGTGGACCTCGCCGCCGTCGACCGTAGACCGCGTCGCCGGTCACCCAGGCCGCCTTGACCCCGGCCTTCCAGCCCCGATCGCGCATGCGTTCGGCCAGCTGCCAGTCGTTCTCGCGCTCGGCGTCGGAGAGCGGCTCGCGGAGATACTCGACGGCGCGACTCGGTGCGGGGGAAATGGTGGTCCGATCACTGGCCGACGGCATCCAACTCATGGGTCCAGGGGCGAACGTCCGTGACGATGGGTCGCGCGAACGCCGCTCGGCCTCCATGCGCGCGATGCTACGAGGCCGGTGGAGCACGGCTCACGTAAAGCCGGAGTTCGGGGTTCAAGCCTCCGAGGTGGCTCTGACTCAAACTTCTCAAGGATAGAATCTTGCGACGTTTTTCTTTCTCGCCGTCGACGATGCGGTTGGGAACATACGTCGAATCGCGGGTCAGCTATTCCACCCAGCTTTACTTCGCTCGCGACGCCCTCCAACCCGCCGCCGCAGCTTGACCGCCAGATTTCGGTCAGAGGCTGTTCGCCCCTCTGTTCGCCCCCAAGGGTCCTCTCAACGCCCAGAGGAGGATCCCCGCACCGAGAACCGCGCTCACCAGCGAGCCGAGCAGTACGCCGATCTTGCCGGCCGCTTCCTTCGCCGGGAAATCAGCGACCGGAAATGCCAGCCCGTTGATGAACAGGGCCATCGTGAACCCGATCCCGGCCAGACACGCCCCGCCGACGAGCATTGGCCAACTGACCCCATCGGGTAGCGCGGCTGGGCCAAGGCGGACCGCCAGCCAGCAGAACAAGACGATGCCGACCGGCTTGCCGACCACCAGCCCAGCGGCGATGGCGACGGCGACCGGATCGGACACGCCGGACGGTTCGAGCGGCATCCCGGCGTTGGCGAGGGCGAACACCGGCATGATGACAAACCCGACCCACGGGTGCAGGGCGGTTTCCAAACGGTGCAGCGGGGACACGGCTTCTCGGGCGACGAACTGAAGTTGGTGCAGATCGGCGTACCGCTGCCCGTTCTTCGGATCGTATCCCCGCAACCGACCCCAGAGATCGCCGACGACCGTCAAGAACGTCTTGTCACCCACCCATGCGCTCGCCGGAGTAAGCAGGCCGAGCAGCACCCCGGCCACCGTGGGATGCATGCCCGACCTGTGAACGGCCACCCAGATGAGCGCTCCGACGACGACATACACCCCGACCGACCGCACGCCGGCCCGGTTCAGCCCGTAGGTCAGGCCGAACCCGACGGCGGCCACGGCGAGCCAGTTCCACGCCAGCGACCCGGTGTACACGAAGGCGATCACCAGCACCGCCCCGAGGTCGTCCACGATCGCGAGCGACAGCAACAGGATTTTCAACGAGAACGGCACTCGCGACCCGAACAGCGTCAGGAACCCGACCACGAACGCGATGTCTGTCGCCATCGGGATCGCCCACCCCCGCTGACCAGGCTGGCCCCATTGAAGGGCGAGGTAGACGCAGGCCGGGACGACCATGCCGCCGATGGCCGCGAAGATTGGGAGCGACGCTCTCCGTATCTCGCCGAGTTCCCCGGCGACGATCTCCCGCTTGATCTCCAACCCGATGACGAAGAAAAAGATCGCCATCAGCCCGTCGTTGATGACGAGGTGACCGAGGTCGCCGGCCAGTTGGAACCCGCCGATGTTCAACTCGATCTTCGTCTTCCAGATCGCGGCGAACCACCCGGCCAGCGGCGAGTTTGCGAGGATCAACGCCACGACCGTGCAGGCGAGCAGAACGACCCCACTGGCCGACTCGATGTGCAAAAACCGGCGAACCGGCGTCAGCCACTGTTCGACCGGGGCTCTGGGAAGCCCGCCCGTCGCCGTCCGTTCGTCGTTTGCCATCGTCACTCCTCGCGGTTCCGAATGAGCGTGGCGGCCAGCGCGGACCAGCCGGCCTGATGGCTCGCCCCGCGCCCCCGGCCGGTGTCGCCGTGTGAATACCCGTGGAAGAGGATCAGGTCGCGCCAGAGCGGGTCGGCGGCGTATCGGGGCGCGTCGCCGTGGCATGCTCACCGCCGCCCATCGGGGTCTGGAGCGGACAGCCGCGCGAGCCGTGCCGGCGACTCGTCCGCCGCCTCGGTAAGCGTCCGCGAGTTTCCCGCACCAGTTGGGCACTCGACCCGGAACTCGTCCCCATCATGAGCCCCCACCGCCGCAACGCCTCGACCAACAGGTGGTTCACCGGTGATCGGACAGGCCCCCCAGTTCGAGCTGCCGCCGAACAATCCGCCGTCCACCTCGCCGGGGATGTGGACAATTGTGTCGTTTTCCCTGTACCCCATTCGCTCATCAGCATGGGCACCATGACCCGTCTTCGATCAGGGTGGCGGCGGTTCAGGCCGACTGCCGGACTTCGGACGGCTTTTCCCGCTGGGTCAGATTTCGGGCCGTATTGATAAGACCGAGATGGGAGAACGCCTGCGGGAAGTTGCCAAGGTGCCGGCGGGCCTTCGGGTCATACTCCTCGGCCAACAGGCCCACGTCGTTGCGGATCGCCAGCAGGTCCTCGAACACCCTCCGGGCGTCGGCGTAGCGGCCCATCAGGGCGTAATTGTCGGCCAGCCAGAAGGTGCAGAGCAGGAACGCCCCTTCGCCCTTCGGCAGCCCGTCCACCCCGCTCTCGGTGCGGTAGCGGTCCTCGAAGCCACCCCGGTCAAGATCACTCTCGACGGCGGCGACCGTTCCTTCGATGCGGGGATCGGTCGCGGGCAGGA
>JBFWRA010000507.1:0-4631 GCA_050249155.1 Isosphaeraceae bacterium
CCGCGGCCGCCCCGACCTCGGGGATCGCGTAGGTCCCTCGACCGTTCACGGCGACCCGCTTGTTCGCCGTGCCAGGGTGTCCTCCCCAGAGCTCCAGGGCCAGCTCCGCGCCCTGGATTTCCGCGATCGGCTCGTCCATCAAGATTTGCATGAGCCCATTGCCCCGGGTCTCGGAACGCTTGCCGTGGTCGGGGTGCGACGCGGCCAGGGGGTCGTTGACCCGGAACCGGCCGTTGGTGACGGGGTTGCCGTGCTCCAGGCCCTTCTCGAAGGGGAACCGCCGGAGGAACCGTCCGCCCCGATCCAACGCCTCGGGAGCGGCCCTCGGCGCGTCGGCGTCGGGGGCGGGGGCGGGCCGTGCGCCGATCGAGGCGTACACGGCCTTTTGAAAGTCGGCCCAGAGCGACGACTCGCCCCACGGGTGGATTTGCGTCATCACGACCCCGACCAGTTCCCGAGCGGGATCCACCCAAAAGAATGTGTGATAAATTCCTCCCCACGAATACGATCCGACCGTCGCCACGCCGCCAGGCTGGCTCACGACCCCGAACCCCAGGCCGAATTTGTCGCCGTGAATCGTATACGCGCAATGGAGCGGGCCGATCTGGTTGCGGGTCATGGCGTGGACGGTCTCGGCCTTCAGGAGCCGGACGCCGTCGAGAACACCCTCATTGAGCAGCATATGCAGGAATCGCGCGTAGTCGTGGGTCGTCGAGACCAACCCCGCGCCTCCGCTGAGATACGCGACGTCCCCGAGCACTCGCTTGGGCGAGACGGTCACGCCGCCGATGGTCTTCGGGTCGGCGTCCAGCTTGCCGACCCGCCCGTCGTCCCCCGGCGTGTACAGCGCGGCCAGGCGGCTGGCCTTCTCGGGCGGCACTCGGAATCCGGTGTCGGTCATTTTCAAGGGTTTGAAGATTCGTTCATCAAGAAACTGGTCGAAATGTTTTCCCGAAGCGACCTCGACGACGCGTCCCAGCACGTCGGTATTCATGCCGTAGGTCCACGCCTCGCCGGGCTGGTGGGCCAGCGGGATCTTCGCGACCAGGGCGGTGTTCTCCTTGAGGGTTCGGTCCTCGGGGCCCAGTCCGTCGGCCAGCCCGGCGTTCTGGAACGCGTCCCTCAGCGGGGCTGGCGCGTTGAGTCCATAGGCGATCCCCGACGAGTGGGTGAGCAGGTCGCGCAGCGTGACGGCGCGCCTCGGCCTGGAAAGAGTTCCCGAATTCGGATCGATCACCCGGACGTCGGCGAATTCCGGCAGGTAGTTTGCGAGCGGGTCGTCCAGCCGAGCGCGACCCTCCTCGACCAGGATCATGACGGCCACGCTCGTGATCGGCTTGGACATCGAGGCGATCGCGAAGAGCGTGTCGGTGGTCATCGCGCGGTCGGGGGCCGCCTCGCCCATCGCCTCGAAGGTCAGCACCCGGTCGCGCTGAGAGACGTACGCCACCGCGCCCGGGATGGTTCCCTGGTCGATGGCCGCCTGGATCGTCTGGCGAACGGGCGTCAACCCGGGCGTCTGTGGCTCGGACTGGGCGGACGACCCGGCGGATCTGGCGAGAAGGAGCAGGCAACACAGCGAAACGCGGACGAGCATGGACGAAACTCCGGGGCGGGTCCGTGGTGGCCGTCCCGTGGCGAACGGGACCAGGAAGTACGCCAGGAAGAGGATACCGAGACAGGCTCAACGCCGTCGGAGGCGGATGACGTACTCGACGCGGGAGTCGTCCTCGGCCGGCACGGCGTTCCGGGAGATCTCCGCCGCGTCGGCCTGGAAGTCCTCGAACCCATCAGCGGTCACCTTGATTCGCATGTCACCGACGTCGAGACGGCGGGTGTCTCGGAGGAGGGACTGATATCCTCTGGCTTTGAATGGGCCCACGGTCTGATAAATAACCCCGAAGGGTGCGGCCATCGTGAACCACTCCGCCCCATGCCGGAACATCGTGACGGACGCCCCCTTGAAGGGCTGCCCGGTCGCCCCATCGACGATCTTAAAGACGAGGTCCCCTCCATTCTTCGGGCCGGACCAGGGGATCTCGGTCAATCGGTCGACGGCCATGAGCACGGCGGCGGCGAGGAACGGGAGGACCATGAGAGACCTCATCCCGAATCGGAACCGGACTGGGGTTGGTTTCCTGGAAGCCGTCTCCGCGATGGGTTCTGGTGAAACCGAGGGTCGCTCGTCGGTCGCCATCGCTTCTCCTCTCCGAGAAAGCCGTGGTGGTCAACGCGGGTTCCGCTTCGGCGCGGCCTTGGGCGCGGAGGCCGCGACCTGGCCACGCAGTTGTTCGGCGGTGACGGCCGCCGGCTTCGGGTCGGGCACCGTCAGGGGGGCGACGTCGCCGGCGCGCCGAAGCTCCTCGGCCAGCGCGGCCGACAGCGCCGCGACCTTCTCCGAATGGGCCGGGTCGCTCGCGAGGTCGCGTGTCTCCTCGGGATCGGCGGCGAGATCGAAGAGTTGCGTGACGTTCACCAGGGGGTATCGGATCAGCTTCCAGCGGTCGTCGCGAAGGGCGCGTTGGACGTTCTTGTAGGCGAAGATCAGGTTCGAGCGCCCCGGGAGCGTCGGGTCGCGGAGCACCCGGCCCAGGTCCATCCCCTCGCTGCCCGCGGGCCCCGGAACCCCGCAGAGCGCGCCCAGGGTCGGCACGACGTCGAACAGGTAGCACATCGCCGAGGTCGACTTGCCCGCCGGAATCCCAGGTCCGGCGACGATCAAGGGCACGCGCATCGAGTGCTCATACAAGTTTTGCTTGCCGATCAATCCGTGACTCCCCCGGGCCACTCCCGAGTCGGCCGCGAAGACCACGATCGTGTTCGAGGCGAACGGCGACGCCTCCAGGGCGTCGAGAATCTGGCCAATCAGCATGTCGAGATAGGAGATATATCGATAGTATTCCGCGAGTTGCTCGCGGACTTGCCCGGGGGTCCGCGGCCAGGGAAGCAACTGTTCGTCTCGGACGATCATCTCGCCGTTGTCGAACGGGTGGAACGGCAGAAAGTTCGGCGGGGTCGGGATGGATTCGGGATCGTAACGCACGGGGAAGTCGTCGGGCACGACGTGGGGATCGTGCGGCGCGTCGAACGGGACGTAGCAGAAGAACGGTTTTTCGTGGCGTTCCTTGAGAAAGCGGATCGCCTCGTCGGCGAAGACCTGGCAGGCGTGCCTCGGGGCCAGTTTCGGAGGGGTCAACGCGCCGTTTTCGAGGTCGCTGAGCCTCGCCTTGAGCGGGTCGGTCATCCCACCGGCGAAGACGCCCCGGGCGTTCTGAAACGACCGGACCAGGGCGGGTTGGCCGTTGTGCCACTTGCCCGTCAGGAACGTCGTGTAGCCAGCCCTGGCGAACGCCGAGGGCCAGGTCTCGCCGTCGAGCATCCGCTCGTCCACGTGAAAGAGCGAGCGGCCCGACAGCAGCATCGCGCGCGACGGCACGCAGGTCGCCCCGTTGAAACCGCCCTGCATATAAGCGCGGGTGAACGACACGCCACGACGCGCCAGGCGGTCCAGGTGGGGCGTCTTGATCACCGGATTGCCCAGCGCCGCGACGGTGTCGGCGCGCTGGTCGTCGGCGAACAGGAACAGGACGTTCGGCGACGGTTCCTCGCCAGCGGCGATGGCCGGCGAGCCACAGACCAGGCACGCGGCCAGAACGGCGAACTTGTTCATCGTCATGCTCTTCCAAGGTGATCGGCGCGTGTGGCCACCCTTCTGAAACGACCGCCGCCCGGTGACTAAGGAATCAGCCGAGAATCACTTCCCGATTTGTGAAGCGAGTTGAGGGTGTCACCTGGTTCGGAGGGGTGGCTGGGGTCTCGGTCCACCGAGGCCCCGGCGGAACCATCCAGAGCCCGGGCTCTCGGAGGACCGAGACCCAGCCACCCGAAACCGACTCCAGTCGTCGAAGTCGGGAAGTTGTTTCCCGCCGGTGACTAACCTAACCCCCCGCGGCCCGCCGCTCAACCACCAACGCCCCCACGCCTCGCCACGCCAGGATCGAAGCGAACCGAGCCGAGCCGGACCGCCGACGGGTTTACAAGTCTCCCCGCCCCGAGAACAATAACGGCCGACCCCTTGACCGGACGACCCGGCGACGGGACGCCAGATCGACTCAGCGAGAGGAAACGCGATGAACGCTCGGGGATTGGGAACGTGGGGCATCCTGGCGATACTGGCGGCCTCGACGGCGAGTCGGGCGGAGGAACCCCCTTACGTCGCCACGCCGATGACCCGACCTGGCGAATTCACCAGCGGGATCGAGGGGCCCAACTGCGACGCCGCGGGAAACCTCTACGTCGTCAACTTCGCCAAACAAGGGACCATCGGCAAGGTCTCCCCCGACGGCGAGGCCGAGGTATTCGTCACCCTGCCCGGCGAGAGCGTCGGCAACGGGATCGTCTTCGACACGAAGGGACTCATGTACGTCGCCGACTACGTCGGGCACAACGTCCTGCGAGTCGACCCGAAAACCAGGAAGATCGAGGTCTTCGCGCACGCCGCGATGAGCCAGCCCAACGACCTGGCCATCGCCCCCGACGGCACGCTCTACGCCAGCGACCCCGACTGGTCCAGGGGCACCGGAAGGGTCTGGAAGATCTCCAACTCCGGCAAGGTCGAACCGGTCGCCGTC
>JBFWRA010000508.1:0-4628 GCA_050249155.1 Isosphaeraceae bacterium
CGGCTGGTGCGCGACTACGAGCGGCTGCCCGGCGTGCTGGCCGGGATGCACTTCGTCGCCTGCATCTGCCTGATGCTCAAGCAACTGATCGCCCTCAGCGCCGGTCCGAGTTCATAACACCCTCTAACGCTCGGTGGCCTCCCGGCCGTACCAGCGGACCACCAGCGGCGGGATCTCGTTGCCAATGCTGAGCATCAGGATCCCTGGGTGCCCGGCGAGCCGGCGGGCATGCTCGCGGGCGGACTCCACCGCCCCGCGGCGCCACTGGGGATAGTCCCACTCGCAGGTCCTGGGACCCCAACAGATATCGGGGACGAGGCGGAGCCCGACGTCGGCGGCGGCGTCGGCGACACGGTCGGGCGGGGGCGAGTAGAGCCGGACAGTGTTGATCCCCGCGTCGGCCATCGCCACGAAGTCGTCGCGGAGTCGATCGAACTCCGGGAACGGCTCGCCCAGCGAGTTCGGTGCGAAGGTTCCGTAGGTCACCCCTTTCGCCCAGAACCGCTGGTCGCCGACCCGAAGGAACTTGCCATCGACCTTGGGGCGTCCGCGGACCGGTGGCCGGATGGGCCGCGGTTCGTCCGCGGCGGCGCTGGAAGAGACGATCACGCTTGTGCGACCAATGGTCGCTTCGGCATCGGCGGACACTGAATCGCCGAATCCTGGGATATTAATGGTGCTCATAAAAGAAGTGGAACTTTGAGGGATATGGGGGGGGGTCAGAAGTCGCTGGCGGAAACGACTTCGCCACCGGCCTTCGTCGCCAGCGAGCGCCAGACGGCGATGTGGATCGTGTTCTTAACCGGCCGTACCGACCCGTCGGCCAGCAACAGATTCACGGCGCCGGGGTGCCGACTCCCCGCCGTGTGGGCCCCGGCGTTGTCGGTGTGTGGACCGGAGCAACTCCATGAGCCCGGGGGCATGACGTGGTTGTAACGGGCCCCATAGGTGGTGCCGATGTGCCAGAACGACCCGACCGAATACAACCCCGAGAGAGTCGCGCCAGGGGCCCTTGGGTTGCTTCCCTGACAGGCGCTGAACGCCCCGGCCGTCGTCTCCGGCAGCCCGTTGATCCGCAACACCGATCCCGACGGATTCATCGTGTCCGGACCCTGCGCGTCGTTGTTGAGCCCGATTCCCTTGACCCGCTCGGCGAACGCCACGGTCTGGCTGGTGCCGTCGGTGATTTCCGCCAGGCCGACGGTCACTGGCACGTACGGTCCTGGCCCGTACATCCCGCCGAACAGGCCGGACGTCACCCCGTTGTTCATGTTCGGGTCGATCCCGGTGCAAGCGGCGTAGTTATTGTGACCGGAGGGGCTGGTCAGCCGGTCGACGTCGGAGGGGCACAGGAAGGTGGCGATCCGAACCTCCCGCGCTGTGAGGTTCTCGGGGCGGGACGGGTCCGAACCTCCCGGGACGTCGAAGTTGATCGACTGGTAGACCGGCGTCTGTTCCAGATACGGCAGCAGCATCGCCAGGGACGACCACCCGCACCACGATTGGGTGGGTTCGGGCCCCTGGCCGAAAGGGAGGACGCCCGTGGACCCGACGTAGCCGTGGATCGCCAGGCCGATCTGCTTCAGATTGTTCACGCATTGCACCCGTCGCGACGCCTCACGCGCCGCCTGAACCGCGGGCAACAACAGGGCGATCAGCACACCGATGATCGCGATGACAACCAACAGCTCGATGAGCGTGAACCCACGACGAAGCCCGGTCATGGTGGACGTTTCCTGTCAATCGCGACCGCGTGAACAAAGGCCCGTGGGCCCACGACCGCGTCGCTTCCGGATGTGGGTCGTCTCCAACCGCCCTTCCATGAGCCTCCCGCGAAATCCCATCGCGAGTCGTTCGAGACACTACACCAACCAACACCATACGGAGTCAATGATAAAAGCGCGAAAGGAGCGCGTAACGATGCGGTCGAACAACGAATCGTTGCGTATTCGAGTAAAATGTCACGCTTTGATTGATCTGAAAAGGGCCCAGAACTTTGGGGTCACAGGGCCCTGGGTCGGATCCCGCGGGATCGATTGGAGCGGCGAGGAGAAGATCGCGGAGGGAACGGGGACGGAGGGGCCTTCAAATACCTCGATCGCTCACACCGCGCGAGAAATCCAGTGGATTTGCGGGGATTGGGTGATCTATCGATGTGGATCTGCCACTTGCCAGGCTCTACGTTTTCCCAAAACCCCTGGATTTCTTGCGCGGCGTGTCGTTCAGGACCTCCCGTGGTCCCCTCACGTACTGGGCCGGCGACTCGACCACGACGTCCGCGCGCCCCTCGCGAGCGATCCGCGGGGCTCGCGCCATGGAGCGATTGGCGTCGGGCGTCGAGATCGCCGGACTGAACGACAGGGCCAGGAACAGGAAACGCCCGAGGACCAGCAGCCCGATCGCCGCGTCGCTCCACCTGGAACCCTCTCGGGCGGCCGATCCGACCCGACCCAGCCCACGCGACGGACCTTCGCGCCCCCGGGTCGCGTTAGCGGTGGCCTTGACCATGAATATGGGTGCTCGCGACGCCGACCTCACCGCCGTCGTCCGTCGCCTGGACCGACACCATGCGATGATGGGTCTCGGGCTCGGGCATGGTCACTTCATAGGGCGGTTCGCTCTTCTTGCCGACCGAGACCCAAGGCGCGTCGAATCGGTCGTTCTCGGCCATGAAGAACTCCACCTCCCGAATCTTTCCGTCCTGGTCGTTCGCCTCCGCCGACAGAATCAGGGTCCTGGCCCGATCGCCCTGGCGGACGCTCATTCGCACCGTCGGTGGGACGTTCTTGAGACCGACGACCGTGACCTCCTCCGCCGACATGCGTCCCTCGCCATCGACGGCGATCGCGCGCAGCCGCTGAGGCCCGTCGCTCGGCATCCATTTGAAGTCGTAGGGGGGCCGGTCCAGGGCCCCGACCTGTCGATCGTTGGCGAACAAGGTGACGTCGCGCACGTGGCCGTCCGGGGCGATGGCGTCCAGGTTGACGGTCAACTCCTGGCCGGTCTTCACCAGGGCCCCCTGGCCCACGGAGAGGAAGCTCACGCTCGGCGCCTCGGCCGAGTCGGCCCGGTTGGCCGACAATTCGGCGTCGAAGACCAGGTCGCCGCCTCGCGGCTCGTGTTGCCGGACCTCGACGGCCAGCACGTTCGCGCCCTCCCGGAGCATGTCCGGCTTCAACTTCGTCGTGAAGAACGCCTTCTCGGCCGCCCCGGAAACCGGCTTGAGGGCCGGGGTGGTCGGGGTGAGCGCCCCGGACGGAAGGTTGGCGCGATGGACCTCGCGGCCGTTCAGGTAGACGACGATGCCGTCGTCGTAACGCGCGCGCAAGGTCAGGTCGCGAAGGAACGCTCGGTCTCCCACCTGGAACCGCTTCCGGAAGTAGGCCGTCCGGCCCTTCTCCGCGCCCAAGGGGACGCCGGCCGTCAACTCCTGGTCCCGGCCGAACCCGAACGGGGCGGGGCCTTCCCTCCACTTCGAGTCGTCGAAATTCAGTCCGTACCAACCTTCCGGAGGCGCCGTGTCGTCCGCCGGGAAACGCCAGTGGCCGCGCTCCTTGACCAGTTCGATCCTGGAGAGATCGAGGCGATACTGAACCCCGCCCACGATCTCGGTCCGTTCGCCGACCACCTGGCGCTGGACGACGTCGAACACCATCACGTCCCGGGAAGGGACGTAGTCGGGCTTCAGCTGGAAAACGAGGTGGACCGGGTATCCCTCACCGGGACGCAGCCGGAGGTTATCCAGCATGCCGGCCCCACCGCCCAGGGTCAGGAGTCGGCTCTTCGCGATCTCGGGGTTCACGTTTCGCAGGGGCTCCAGATTCAACTCGGCCGGCTTGAGGCCCTGTTGTCTCGACCCGCCCTCCTCCCAGCGCCGTTGGAGATCGGGTGGGAGCCCGACATGGACCGCGGCGACCTGGTCGGAGAGCGTGACGAAGCGGTCCGTCGCCTCGCGGAACAGTAGCCGAGCGGCCATCGGCCTCTCGGTGTCGTTCCTGACGAAGAACGAGAAGGCGGCCATGGCGCCCGGGAAGTCGTCGACGACCTCGATATTCTTCCAGGCGATGTTGTTGTTGTTCCGGACGTTCGCGCTGACGTCCGACACTTCCGGGGTCGTGATACCCGGCGTGATCCTGGCCAGGAGGCAGAAGTGCCTCATGTCGCCCAGGCAGGCGTAGTGAGCCGGGTTGGGCGGGTACCACGGAATCTCCAGGATGACTGCCTGCCCGGGGGCGAGCGCGGGAATGGTCAGTGGCGCGGTGTCGTAGATGGGCGGGGAGACGACCGAGCGATCGAAGCTGGTTTTCGAGACGATGTAACCCCCGCCCGCGGTCCACGGGTCGATCGGCGGTCCCGCGTTGGGGACGCCGTCCCAGGGGTGCTGGGGCGAGGTGAGCACGGGATTCCCGGCGGCCGAGCCGTAGGCGGTCGCCGAATCGAACCTGCTGGGATTCGCGCGCTGCCAGCGCGCCCACAGTTCGTCGACCTTGCCGTGCAGCAGGAAGAAGAAGGGGTCGCGCGTCGACCTGGCGGGGAAGGACATGTCTCCATTCCCGCCGATGTAGCCGTGCGTCGAGTTATGATTGGGGACTCGTTCGATCCCGCGGCTGAAATCGTCGTGCGGGACG
>JBFWRA010000509.1:0-4628 GCA_050249155.1 Isosphaeraceae bacterium
CTCCGCCGAACTGGCCGCCCAGGCGGCCGGGACCTCCCCGAAATGAAACTCGGCCTGATCTCCGACCTACACGGCGACCCCGTCGCGCTGGAACTGGCCTGGGCCCATCTGACGGTCCTCGGGGCCGACCGGATCGTCTGCGCCGGCGACCTGGTGGGCTACGGCCCCCTGCCCGACAAGGTCGTGTCGTTCGTCAAGGATCATGAGATCCCCTGCGTTCGAGGCAACCACGACCGCTGGGCGCTCGAGCGAGGCCTCGGAGTGAAGGACC
Source organism: Isosphaeraceae bacterium (assembly GCA_050249155.1). Lineage (GTDB taxonomy): Bacteria > Planctomycetota > Planctomycetia > Isosphaerales > Isosphaeraceae > JBFWRA01. The sequence continues at coordinate 272 of JBFWRA010000509.1, forward strand.
CGTTTCGAGGAGGCGCGCCCTCGGCGGAAACCCTGGAATTCCTCCAGTCGCTGCCCGTCGACCGACTCATTTCGGTCGACGGCAAGATCGTGGTCCTCGCCCACGGTTCCATCCGGAGCGACATGGAGTTCGTCACACGCGAGAATCACCCTCCAGGTCTCCTGAACCGCTGGCTGGATCAGGTCCAGGCCGACGTGATGGTCTTTGGACACAGCCACGAGCCCGGCTCGTGTCGACTCGATCGGGGCCTGTTCGTCAACCCGGGCTCGGTGATCTCGGCCCCCGTGGTCACGACCTCGCGGACGTTCGCCTTGCTCGATCTGGCCACCCTGGACGTCACGTTTCACGACGTCGAGTCCGGGTGCCAGGTCGACGCCGCGCCCTGGTCCACGACCTCCTGAAGATCGACTTCCTCAAAATGAAAAGACGTTCGATCGTTGATCTTTCGAGTCCCGCGATCCGTCGCTCAAGCCACGCTCACGCATGACACTTCTGGGACGTCGGCGGCGATTCCTCGCCTCACCGCGCGATTCTGGCCCGGGAGCTTCGACCGAGATCCCGGCTCGCGGAGAACTCGCCTTTCCACGGTCCCCCGCGATTTCACCGACCGAAGGACCTGATCGTCACCTCCCGACTATCGCCAAGGATAACGCGTTTTCGACGCCCCATCGCGACATATGCTTGGGGCAAAAGCATGGAGGCATCCCACGATTTATCTTGACGTCGCGACTTCAGCCCCAAATCATCGGGACGCGGGCAAGACGTTCCCAGAGTGTCAACACGTACTATGACCTTTCGGAGGAAATACGATTACCCACCCGTGAGAAGCGGGCTCCCCACACCACGAGAGGAGTGAATCGATGCCACGATATGGCACCGCCACCTGCGCCGCGATCGGCTTCCTCGCGATCTCGGCCTCGTTCGCCTCGGCCCAGCAAGGCGCGAGGGTGACAGTCCGCAACGACTCCGGCGAATCCGTCAAGGTCTACTCGGTCAGCCCTCCACTCGCGAATCTGGAGGGCAAGAACGGCGTGGATCTCCCCCGAGACTCCGACGCGGTCTTCGGGCCGATCGCGCCCGGCGGCAAGCTCATGTTCTCCCTGTCCGACCGCATCCTCTTTTTGATCCCGAAGCCAGGCCAGACCGACATCCGGTTCACCATCGGCGACGCCAAGGGCGAATCGCCACGCCGGCCGCGGCCGCCCGCGCCCGCGCCTCCTCCTCCACCTCCGCTGGGGGTCGTCCCTGAGGAACAGGGCTTTCGCAATTACACCATTCGGGACGTCGCGAGCATGCTCCGAAAGAGCGGCGTCGACGTGGACGACGCCAAGATCGATCGAGGAATCCTCGAAGTCGCCGACGGCGATATTCAGTTGCGCGTCTCCAAAGACGCCGTCGACTTGACCTACTTCCCCGGCGAGGATGGCACCAAGGACGCGGCCGACGCGTGGAATAAGACGATCAGAGACGGCATCAGCGCCTCCTGGAAACCCAAAAACGGCGACAAAGGAGGCTATTGCCTTCTGTACGGCCGTCTGCACTTCAAGAGGATCACCGACGCGGACTCCCTGTCGGACTATCTGGATCGCTTCGAAGACGCCTCCGAGATCTTTGAGGAGTTCCTCGAAGACTATTGATCGGGCGGGTTCCCCGGCCTCGATTCGAGTCCCGACGGCACGTTCCTCTCTCCTCGGAAGAGAGGGACGTCGCGCCCTCGTCGTCCGCGTCGACTCATGCCCTGGGAGAGGATCTCGAATCCTCGGGCCGCGACGTCGTCGCGCCCATCCCATTCCATCTCAACCCATCGGAAAGGACCACCCTGATGTCTCCTCGCGTGACCATCCTGATTCCTCGTTCCCTGGTCGCGGGCTGTCTCCTCGTCCTCGCCGCGCCGGGGCTGGCGACCGCGCAGTCCTCGGGCCTGCTCATCGGCGTCAACGTGGTCGAGCAACCGACCGGTCTTCAGGTCGTGAGCGTCATTCCCAACACCCCCGCCGTGGGCAGGCTCCAGCCTGGGGACGTGCTCCGATTCATCACCGCCGTGGGAAAACCGGTCTACTCGGCCCACAAACGTGAACACCTCGAAAAAGCCAAGACCGCGCTGGGACCGGGTGCGACCGCCGCGCTTCAGATCCATCGCCCCGGCGTCGGAGACAAGTTCTTCGCCGTCACCTTCATCCCCGTGGGTGGAACGGTCCCCGGAAGCGGTGGAGCGCCTGTCTCGGTCGAGACCCTGGGAATCCAGGACGTTCCGCCGCCCTCGGTGCCCGCCGTGGCCCAGATGTTCAACGGACCCGCGCCGTCGAATCCGATCGGCGTCCCCCCGACTCCGCCGGGTGGCAACGCCTCGCTCGGCGACCTCTTCGGCACCTCTCCTGGAACGAACGCCCCGATCGCCACGCCACCCAAGCCGCCAGGTGCCAACGCATCACTTGAGGATCTTTTCAAGTGATCATTTCGTGACGTTACTCTCGCGATTCACGGCGAGCGACCGGGGGATCGTTCCCGTCCCCTGGTCACCGCGGATTCTCGAACCAGCATACGTTGGCGTTACCAGCGAGACCCCCGTCGTTTGGCCTTTTTCGGTTCGGCTCCCAGGTCCTTGGGGAACCGACCTTCCACCAGGACTCCCTGCGCCCGAAGTCGATCGCGCTCGACGCTCGTGATCTGTTTCGGATCGACCTCGATCAGGGTGTCGTTGATCCTCCTGGCCTTTTTCAAGATCCCCGCCACGCGGTCGGCGGTCGGTTTGTCGGGGCAACGGAGCACCGAAAGCATCTCGGCCTGGATCTTACGGACCGTGCTCCCCCACTCCTGGATCTCCTTCAGGACGTTTGAAGGCGGCTCGTGACTCGCCAGCCGCTCGAGCCGATCGACGATCTCCTTGGGGCTGAGACCGCGGGCGACCGCTCGAACGACGGATTCCCGGGTGATCTTGAGCGTCTTGGCGGTCGCGGCCCCCCTTCCCGAGATCCGATCGGTGAACGGCACGATCTCAGCCACCGGCGAGGGGTCCATGCCGATGACGGTGACGGTGAAATCGGGCTGAACCACGACCTTCGTTTCCGCCGAGGCGACGCCGGTGCTCTTCTGGGCCTTCAACGGTTCGGTGCCGAAGTAGGCCGAGAGGAGCGGGGTCCTGGCGACGAGAAATCGCCCTTGCTCATCCCTGGCCGTGGTCAGGCACCCCAGCGGGATCAAGCGACTCATCATCATCCCGCGAAGCGCGAGCCCGGCGGCGGCGTCCTCGATCTCCGCGACGTCGGGGATCACGAGGCCGGCGTAAGCGATTTGAACCCGCGTCAAAGGCTGACCGCGAAGCAGGACGTTGTCGGGGCCGGTGCCAAAGTGCCGAACCAGGCTTTCCCAATCGTGATACGTACCGATCCTCAACGATTGGAACGCCTTCGCGAGACAGTCGCGAACCGCTTCCAGCTCGGCTCGCTTCGGGTCGTGATAGGCGTGGGCGGCGCTCGATGGCTTGCCGTACTTGACCGTGACGAAGGTTCCCAGGAACCGCGTGTCGGTCTTGCCCAGAAGATACGTCGAGTAAACGTCGACCCAGTCCGTCAGGGGACTGTCCGGGGCCGGCACGACCACACCGTCCAGGATGTGATAATAGTCGTCGAGGTACTTATCGCTTGGGAAGCGTTGGTAGAGCTCGAAGACCTGCGCGATCTGCTCCTCCAGGCCGCTGGCGAGCCAGCGATTCCCCGAGGCGTCGATCTCGCACAAGCTCTCGCCTCCCCTGGTCGTGACCCGGACGTACTTCAGCCGTCGAGCCCGTTCCAGCGCGCGATCCAGACGGAGCGAGAGGGGAAGTCCGATGGTTTTCTCCAGCCACTCCGGAAAGGGCTCCAGAGCCGCCTCGAACCGGGCCAGTTCCCTGGCGTAGATCTCGCCGTCCTTTTTGAGTCGGGGAGGTTCGGTGGCGATCTCCAGGAGAACCGCCCGCAGGTCGTCGACGTAGGTGGGGCCGACCGGGCCGAACTCCCTCGGACGTTCACAAACCATCAACGGCGGCCTGACATAAGGCTGACTCGCTCCCTGGCGCGCCTCGCGAACCGTCGGGAGCAAGCCCACCATCACGTCGAGACTCTGGGCGTCGAGATCCTCCACCAGCGCCGCGCGCGTGACGAGCAGGTCCAACGCGGCGCGAGCCTCCTCCGGTTTCAAGCGTGGTACGAGACTGGGGACCTCCGCGATCGCCACCGGCTTCCCCGCGTTCTCGACGGCCTGGAGAACGTTCTCGACCGCCGTGTCGCCCAGTCCCTCGGCCACCAGGTCCGGCCAGCGCCGCGACCGGACCATGCGATCGATCCTCAATCCATAAGGGAGCTGAACTTTCCACTTCAGT
>JBFWRA010000510.1:0-4616 GCA_050249155.1 Isosphaeraceae bacterium
CACCTTCCTGGTGGGGTCGGCCAACGGGTTCGTCGAGATCGGGATCAACCCGCTCGCCGCGACGCTCTATCCGACCGAGAAGACCCATATGCTGAACATCCTGCACGCCTGGTGGCCGGGCGGGTTGTGCCTGGGTGGGATTCTCGCCCTGGCGATCACTCGATCCATGGGCCTGGACGTTGAAGGCGTGAGCCAGGACGCGCGCATGTTCGGTTGGCAGGTCAAGCTCGGGTTGATCCTGATCCCGACGCTGATCTACGGGGCGATGTTCCTGTTCGCGAAGTTCCCCGTGACCGAGCGCGTGGCCTCCGGCGTCTCGACCAAGGCGATGATGACCGAGGCGTTCCGTCCGATGTTCCTGCTCTGGGCGTTCTGCATGTTGCTGACCGCCTCCACCGAACTCGCCCCGCAAGGCATGCAGAACCTGGTCCTTCAGAAGACCGCCGGGATGAACGGCACGATCATCCTGATTTACACCAGTACGTTGATGTTCATCCTCCGGCATTTCGCGGGTCCGATCGCGCACAAGTTCTCACCCGTCGGGATGCTCACGGGCTCGGCGATCTTATCGACGATCGGACTGTTCCTGCTGAGCTTCGCCTATGACAAGCCGACGGCGATCGGGGCCGCGACGATCTACGGCCTGGGCATCGTGTACTTCTGGCCGACGATGCTGGGCGTGACCGCCGAGCGGTTCCCCAGGGGAGGGGCGTTCTTGCTCGGGATCATGGGGTGCGTGGGCAACCTCGCCATCGGCGTCGTTTCTCCCTGGATGGGGGGCGTCAACGACAACATCACCCTTCAGAACATCCCCGCCGAGCTGCAAAACCGAGTCGTCGTGAACCGTGCTGTCATCGATCAGAAAGTCCTCGCGCTGAGCCCCGAGGAGCAGCGGATCGTCGCCGAGGCCCAGAGCCAGGGTGCGAAGATGTCGTTCCGTTACGTCTCCGCGCTTCCCTTGGTCCTGGTGGTGATCTTCGGCTCGATCGCGGTGAGCGACCGGGCGCGAGGGGGGTACAAACCGGAGGTGCTCACCAAGGATGAGATCGAGGAGGCGAGTCTCGCCTCAGACTACTGACGGCCCGGTCGGGCCGAGTCGGTATGGCTTGAATTCGGAACAAACCGACGGGGCGGGCGGTTCGGGCCGCCCGCCCCTTCGCGACTCCGTCGCCGAGGTCGTCGAACTCATGGAAGTCGCCAACGCCACGGTGAGGGACCCCTCCGGATCGCCCGTGGTCCCCGACTGGTTTCAACGCGCCCTGGAACCGACCGGCGTCCCGCGGCGGACCTGGCGGCACGGGCTCGCCCCCGCCTATATCGGGCTTTTCTTGTGGATCGTCTATTTCGATCAGATTCCTCGAGAAGTCCTGGGCCGAGGGGGTCTCCTGACCGCGGTGATCGGCTGCGGCATTGGCGCGGGGCTCTGCCACCTCTTGCTGTACCTCGCGCCGGCGATGCTGGGCGTGTCGACGGGCCGGTCCTTGATGGTCGTCTCGACGTCGACGTTCGGCCTGGAGGGCGCGGCCTGGGTGCCTGGGCTGGTCCTCTCCCTGGCACAGGTCCTCACGATCGCGGTCTCGGTCGGTTACGGGACGTCGCTTTGCTTCTGGGGGCTGGATCTCCTCGGGTTGCTCGACCTCTCGTGGGTGGGACCGGCGCCACCCGCCCGGGGGTTCTGGACCAACCCGGTTTTCCTCGTCACCGCGGCGGCCTGGGGATTGGCGACGACGATGGTCGGCGGCCACCTCGTCCGCGTGATCGTCGCGCTGATGCTGGTTTATCCCTTCGTTCCGGCGGCGATCCTGGCGGCCTCGTCGATCGCGGCCTTTCGGGGCTTGCCACGATTCGACCCGGCGATGATCACTCCGTCCACCGATCTGGGGTCGGGGCCTCCCGAGGCCGTCGCCGTGGCGACGGCGGTTCAGCTTCTGTTCGGCTTCTTCGCGCCGACGGCGCTGGCGTCGGTGGATTGGGGAGCGGCCACGACCGAGCCGGCCGAGGTTCGCAAGGGAGGAGTCGTCTCGGTCTCCCTGGCGGCCTGGATCGTCGCGACCCTGGCGATACTGACCGTGGCGGGGAGCGTCGGGGCGGGGCTGGTCAGCCGTCCTCGGTTCGAACCCGGAGGCGTTTTTGATTCAACTTATCAGCAGAGCCTGATTGTTCTCCTCGGCGCGAAGGTCGCGGGGGCGCTTTTTCAACTCCTGGCGTTGACGGCGCTGGCGCCGGCCTGCTACGCGGGCCACTTTTTGTTCCAGTGGCTTCACGACTGGAGGCCCTGGCTGTCCAGAAATGGCTGGACCCTACTGGGCTTGGCGGTCGCCTTGATCCTGATCGCCAGCGGCTGGGCGTTCCGACTCGCCGAGGTCTTTGGAGTCCTCGGGGCCCTCTGCGCTCCGGCGGTGGGGGGAATGACGGCCGAGTATCTCCGCGCTCGAGGACGTTGGCGGGGCGTCCGGGAAGGTTACCACTGGCCGGGAATGATCGCCTGGTCGTCAGGCTTCGTCGTGGGGATGGTACCGACCGTGGCGCGTGCCCTGGGGATGACCGGCCCGATCCTCTGGCACCCCTGGGCGCTTCACGGCTACCTCGTGGCGTTCTTCGTCTATCTCTTACTCACCCCGCTGGGGCTCGGGTCGCGTTTCGTCGAACTTCGGGACGATGGCGCGGCCGACTCCTCAACGTGAGAGAACGCCGCGCACGGCCTCGACGATCTGATCCTCCACGTCCTCGGACCACGAGGTCGGAAGGCCGTAATAGACCATCGAGGTGGCTCCCTCGTAACCCCCCTCCTTGAGGACCCGGAGCGTGGGGCTATAGGCCATCTCGTCGTTGCAATAGGCGCTCACCCAGGTGGTGGACGACCCCAGGTTGCGCTTGAATCGGAGCGAATAATCCACGACCACTTCCCCTCCCAGGAAGATCCAGGTCAATTCCCCGATTTTCCAGGACTGAACCGGGTACGGGTAGGTCGTGTCGATGGCACCCTTTCTGTCGAGTTCACCGAGCAGCATCCTGGCTCGATTCGCGACGGGATGCGTCGACGACTTCGCTTCCGCCTCCCAGTGCGCCCGATCCGGGATCGCGCCCAGGCGGAGCGGGATCTCCTCGTAGACGCCGTGAAGCGGCGCGTCCACGGGTCTCATCGGGGATTCCAGCACCCGCCCGACGGCCTTCGCGAGGGCGCGGCCGTAGGACTCGGCCAGCGCGACGGTTCGGCGGGGCAGGGGGTTCTGGTCCGCGCCACAGCCCGCGACGAACATCGCCTGAGTGCCTGGATCGCGTTCCTCCAAAGCGGCCTGGGCGAAGCCCGCGTAATCCCCGCAGAACTGGTAACCACTGAGCACAGTGCAATGGCAGGCGTAGCCGAAAACGACCGCCTTGACCTCGCCCCTGGGAGTCTTGACCCGGAGCACGGGCACGTCGTGATCGACCGGCCCCTTGAGCGCCACGGCCTCTCGCAGACGGGGGACGTTCGCCTCGACGTTCTCGCGACGGTTCACCGCGAAGTCGGCCTCGCCGGTCTCCCACGACACCTGGACCGGTTCCAGGTTCGACGCCGCCTTGTCGACGATCTCCCGCACCATCGCCACGAACGACCGGGTGTATTCACGAATCGCCTTCGCCTGGTCCTCGTCGATCTTGTACATCGTGATCAGGTTGTCGCCGAGGACCGGTCCGCTGTGCGTGTGGGAACAGGCCAGGACCATTCGCTCATAAGGAATCTTGTGACGGCTCGCCACCTCGTCGCGAATCGTCTTCGAGAGGGCTCGATCGATTCCGCAAACGTCGAGCGTGACCATCAGCGCCTTGCGGCCCTCGGGATCTTCCAGGACGAGCGCCTTGGCCCAGAGGGGTTGGATCGACCCCTCCGACGGCCTGTCCCGAGACCCGTACCCCGCCATCCAGAGCGAGGTCTTGGGAGTGACGTCGACCCGGGCCGTCCCGGCTCGCCAGCCGGCCGCCTCCGACGCTTCCGGGGACAGGGTCAGGCACGTCGTCGCGAGGACGACACTCAAGACAAAATTTCGAAGCATGCTCATGTTCTCTGTGTGAGTTTTCAGATCGCGTGGGTCGAGCTCAACCGCCGGCCAGGCTACTGAGCATCGAAATGTACGGCAGGAGCACGGCGAGAATGATGAACAGGACCAGACCGCCCAGCGCGATGATGAGGAACGGCTGGATCAGTTGTCCCAGGTTGCGAACGGCGTATTCCACCTGTTCCTCGTATTCGTCGGCCAGGTGTTCCAGGCTCTCGGGGAGCTTCCCGGTCTCCTCGCCGGCCTCCATCACCGCGATCACGTCAGGGGAGAAAAGCCGGGTTTCACGGAACGACGCGCTGAGCTCCGAACCGTTCAGCACGTCCTGTTTCGCGTTGAGAATGCCCGAACGGACCGGGTCGAGCCGGGCCACTCCGGACGTCAAATCCAGAGAGGCCCCGACGTCCAGACCCGCCTCCAGCAGCGCGGCCAGCGATCGGGTGACGCGCACCGTCTCGATCTTCCTCAAGAGCGGACCGAACACGGGAAACCAGAGCGCCAGTCGGTCCATCATCATTTTCCCGGGGGTCGTCCGGTAGAACCAAAGAATCGCGAACGGGGTTCCGATCATCACCGCCG
>JBFWRA010000511.1:0-4598 GCA_050249155.1 Isosphaeraceae bacterium
GCGTTGGCGACGTAGTCGTCCTGGTCGAAGGAGGGCAGGGGGGTCGGGTCTTTCCTGGCGAATCGGAGGGCCCGGTACGCGAAGACCCGCTCGGTGTCGATCACGTGGCCGACGGCCTCCTTCAAGCTCCAGAGATAAGGCGACTGAGGGCGCGAGGCGTCCTCATCTGAGACACCCCGAAAGAGCGCCAGCAACTGCTCGACCTGGGCCGCGAGGATCACAAGGACGTCCCCCTCGGGCACCAGCTCGACGTAACGACCGTGATACGGCCCGTATTCGTCCGTCCCGGGGGGACCGAAGTCGGGAGGGTTCGCGGAGGTCTTTGACGACATGGCGTGGTCCTCGGGTGGTCCTGGGTGCCGATCCAGTGCTCGGTCGTTCCGATCATGGCGAGACGCGAAGCCCAAGGCAAGGGGGGCTCCCCGGCCGCCGTTCAAGGCGAGGGAAGTCCACGCTACAATGAGCGTGTGGAAGAAAGAGGGCGGCCCGGCGCGACCCGGTGCGGACCTCTCGCGACGATTTTCCCCGACAGGACCGTCATGGCGATCAAATCTCTGCTCGAACGCTTTCGCAAGGGGCTCTCCAAGACCGCCGCTCTGTTCAACGTCCGGTCCTGGTTCGGCCGAAAGGTCGATCAGTCGTTTCTCGACGATCTGGAAGCCCGCTTGATCCAGGCCGACGTCGGCGTCAAGGCCACTCAGCGGATCGTCGACCGGGTGCGCGAGGCGTTCGCGGACAAGACCGCCGATGAGAACCTGCTCGCGTTCGTCAAGAACGAGTTGAAGGCCCTCCTCCACGATCCCAGACCGGGCACCCTCGCGGTCGCTCCCGGCAAACCGACGGTTTACCTGATCGCGGGGGTCAACGGGTCGGGCAAGACGACCTCAATCGCGAAACTGGCCCAGCGGCTGAAAGAACAAGGAAACACCCTGATCCTCGGGGCCTGCGACACCTTCCGCGCGGCCGCCGCCGACCAGCTCGCGATCTGGGCCCAACGATCGGGCTCGGACCTCGTGCGCGGGGCCCCGGGGGCCGACCCGGCCAGCGTCGCGCACGACGCCTGCGACCGCGCCCTGGCCCGAGGGGCCGACGTCCTGATCGTCGACACCGCCGGGAGGCTCCACACGCAGGGGCACCTCATGCGGGAACTCGAAAAGATCCGAAACGTCGTTCAGCGCAAGATTCCCGGCGCGCCGCACGAGGTCCTTCTCGTTCTCGACGCCACCAACGGACAGAACGCGATCCGTCAGGCCGAGGTGTTCACCCAGTCGATCGGCTGCACCGGGGTGATTCTGACAAAGCTCGACGGCACCGCCAAGGGAGGCGTGGTCGTCGCGGTCCGGCAAACGATCGACCTGCCCGTGAAGTTCATCGGCGTCGGTGAGGCGATCGACGACCTCCAGCCGTTCGACGCCGACACCTTCGTCGAGTCACTGTTCACCTGAACCCCTTTAAAAAAATATCGAGAATTCGCGCCGGTTTGGCCTGGGGATCGCAACCTCCTTTGCGTCGTCCACTGGAAGGTACGCAATCAGGAGGAGCACGCCATGACCATTCTGACGACACCCACCACGCGCCGAGTTGACTCGGCCCAATTCCCGCGCCGCCCTCGGATTGGAACCGCGGAGCGCCCGATCCCGTCGTCCGACTCCGTGGTCCTGCATCGCTGGATCGCCCGACAGGCGACCCGCTACAACGACCTGCTGGCCTGCATCGCGGCCGCCCCGAAGCCCGAGGGCTCGACCCGAGGCTAAGCGACAGGCTGTCAATCACTTCCCGAGTCCAGGCGACTGGGTGCTCAGGTCAAAGCTCGGAAAGTGATTCCCAGCCCGTTCCCGAGTCCTGGGTTCGCGTCCGTCAATGACCCGTGGCCCCTCCCCGCGCGAGCGAACGGATGAGGTCCGAATGGTCGTCGGTCCAGGCGCGGTTGGCGGGGCGGGGGGGGGGCGTCCGCCATCGCGAGTCGTTCGCCATGGGCCCGAGGTCCTCGACCCGGGCCGCCAGGACCGCCCAGACCGACGCCGACTTCCCCGCGCGATCGGCCTCGCGAGTGATCTCGAGGTCTTCCCGAATCCGGCAGACCCAACCCGCGTCGGCGGCCAGGGCGGAGAGCGCTGGACCCAGGTTCAAATAGCGGTTCGAGACATGGACCGCGATCCTCCCGCCAGGAGAGAGCTTCGAGCGATCGAGCGCCAGCGCCTCGCGCGTCAACAGGTGGATCGGGATCGCGTCGGAGCTGAAGGCGTCCAGCACGATCAGGTCGTAACTTCCCGGCTCGGCCTCGCGCAAGCGCCGGCGGGCGTCCCCCAGCAGGAGTTCGGGAGGCCCGGATCGGCAGTCGCTCAGGTAGGTGAAGTAGGCGGGATCACGCGCCACGCGAACGACCGCCGGGTCGATCTCATAGAACGTCCAGCGCTCTCCCGACCTGGCGTAGGCCGCGAGCGCTCCCGCGCCCAGGCCGACCACACCCACCCGAGCCGCCTGGGTTCGTTTCGCCAACGCGCCGAAGACGTCGCCCGCGGGGCCGGTTCGATGGTAATACGCCAGCGGCTCGCGACGCCGCTCGGGCTCCAGACTCTGCCTGCCGTGGATCGTGGTCCCGTGAACCAGCCTGCGGAACCGGCCCTCCGCGTCGTCATCCACCTTGACCGCCCCGAAAAAGCTCCGATCTCGGAGCGAAACCCGCCCCTCGCCGGCCCTCGGCCAGGCACCGACCAGTAAGACGGCCACGACCCCCAACGCCAGGCCAGGCGGATTCCCCCACGACTTCGCGAAAACCAGGACCACCGCCAACCCCACGCTGAGCTCCACGAGGATCGCGGCGGAACGACCGCTCATGAAGGACGTCGTGATCAGGATCGAGCCGAGCGCCAGTCCACCGGCGAGGACCGCGATCGCCCCGACCCGCCTCCACTCGCGAGATCCCGTCGTCCTCGTCGTGAGCCGCGGAAGGGCGAGCAGGCTCAGGGCGAGGATCAACGGGTACTCCACGTAACGGTCGAAGACCAGGGGCGCGACGATCGCGTTGAAGACGCCACCCAGGACCCCACCGACCGACGTCGCGAGGTAGAACGTGGTCAGATGCTCGACCGAGGGCCGACGCTCCACGAGCGTCCCGTGGCAAACCAACGCCCCCGCGAAGAACGCGCCCAGATGCGACGCCAACTGCCAGGGACCAGGAGCCACTCCCACCGTCAACGCCCAGACCACCAACGCCACCAGCCCCGCCGCGAACGTCCCCGAGACACGAGTCGTCACCCACGGGGGCCTCGCGAAGACCGCCACGAACGACAGAAGGTACAGCCCCAAAGGGATCACCCAGAGCAACGGGACCGCCCCCACGTCCGAGGTCACGTACGCGGTCACCCCCAACATCCAACTCGATGGAATGAACGCCAGCCCCACCCACCCCCACCAGGTCCGCCACGACACACGCTCAGAACCCACCGATGCATGCACTCGTGCATCGTGTTGCGAGGGAGAGCGGTGAGGAATCGTGGACGCGCAGCCCAGGGTCAGGACACAGAGCCCAATGTAACCCATGGTCCAGAATGAGGTTTGGAGCGAGAGTGGAGCCAGGGGCTCGAGAAGAACTGGGTAACTCAGGAGAGCGACGAGGCTTCCGACGTTGCTCGCGGCGTACAGGAAGTAGGGATCGGAGGCTCGGGCGAGGCCGGTGCGAGCGAACCAGCGTTGGAGGAGTGGGGCGGTCGTGGCGACCGCGAAGAACGGCAAGCCGACGCCGCGAAGGAGCGTCGCCTGAAGCCAGATCACGGGATTCTGATCGTCGCCCGGAGCCGTCAGGCCCAGCCCGATCGGCAGGCAGAGCAGCGGCGATCCGACGACGATCGCCTGAGCGACCGCCTGCGCCCTGGGAGAGAGCCGGGTCGCGGCGAGGTGGGCGTAGGCGTATCCGGCGAGGAGCATGGCCTGAAAGAAGAGCATGCACGTCGTCCAGACCGCCGGGGTGCCGCCCAGGGCCGGAAGCACCATCCGAGCGACCATCGGCTGCACGCTGAAGAGCAACGTCGCGCTCAGGAAGATCGTGGCGGTGAAGAGCGCCGGGACGAGCGGGGACTCGCTGGTCGAGGCCGACGTTCGCCCGCTCCGAGGTCCGGCCCCGGTCGATCTCGCGGAAGGTTCTGTCGCTGTGGACATTGCGGCACCGTCGATGACCGGGGATGGAAACGCCAAGCCTCTCCCGTCGCATAGCTCGGGATGGCCCGGTCGTCAAATCCAGGGCGGTTGCCGCGAATCGGTGAACGGGATATCGTCGAAGTCACGCCAGGACGAATCCGAGGCGTTTTCACGCCGGACGCTTCGGGGTCCATACGTTCCGGTCTCACACCTCAGGACCGCCCCGATGAACACTTCCGCGCGGCGACGACCCGACGTCCTGTTCTGGGTCGTTTTGGTGCTCGGCCTGATCCTCACCGTCGGCCTGTTCTCAGGCTATCGCCCGTGGGGCCCCAGTTCGGCGAATATCGTCTTCCTGTTTGGTCCCATCATGCTGGCGGCCGCGGCCGCCAGCCACTCGGCCCGCGTCGGGGAGGCCACGAAATCGGGGCGGGAAGGCGCTCCGGCCGGCCGGGTCGTCG
>JBFWRA010000512.1:0-4582 GCA_050249155.1 Isosphaeraceae bacterium
CCGATCTACGGACGACGGCCGTTTCGCGGTCAAGGACGGCGTCCTCGTCATCTCCGGATCGAAGGACGCTCCGCCGAAAATGACCGAGATCGACACGTTGGAGTCGTTTGAAGGCGACTTCACGCTTCGGCTGGAATTCCGGGCCTCCAGGGACGCCAACAGCGGGCTTCACCTCCGAGACAAGGCCTTCGCGCATCAGCTTCAGATCCGGGACTTTCCGCGGGTCGGTCCCTACAAGTCCCTCCAGAACTACAAGTCCGAGGATTGGAACGCCATCGAGGTGGTCGTCAACGGCACCCAGGCCCGTTGCGCATGCAATGGCGAGGTGCTTGAAGCGGCCCTCGCGATCCCCGAGAAGGGGCCGATCTCGCTCCAATCCGAGATCAACGTCGTTGAATATCGTAATATTCAGGTCAAGAAGGGAGGGAGCGACGCGCGCGTTCAACGCGATCTCCCCTACGCGAGCCCCGGGCACGAACGCCAGGTGCTCGACGTCCACTCACCTTCTGGGGCGAAGGACCGGCCCGTCGTGTTCTGGATCCACGGCGGCGGCTGGCAAACCGGCGACAAGTCGAGCGTCCAGATCAAGCCCCAGGCGTTCCTGGACAGGGGGTTCGTCTTCGTCTCGACCAACTACCGCCTCTTGCCCCACGTCGACATGGGAACCATCGTCCGCGACGTCGCCAGGTCGATCCACTGGGTCCACGACCATATCGCCGAGTACGGGGGCGATCCCAAGCGCCTTCTCGTCATGGGGCATTCGGCCGGCGCGCAACTCGCCGCGCTGATCTGCACCGACGATCGTTACCTGAGGGACGAGGGGCTCTCCCTCGCAATCATCAAAGGTTGCGTTCCCGTCGATGGAGACACCTACGACGTGCCGGCCATCATCGAGACGGCGGAGACCCGTCGCCGGGTCCACGGCCAGCCCCAGGCGAAGTACGGTCACCGTGAGAAGTTCGGGAACGACCCGGCGAAGCATCGCGACTTCTCGGCCGTGACGCACGTCGCCAGCGGGAAGGGCATCCCGCCGTTCCTGATCATGCACGTCGCCGACCATCCCGACACCAGCGCCCAGGCGCAACGGCTCGCGAGCGCGCTCCAGGGCGCGAAGATCCCCGTCAGGGTTTACGCCGCCCGGGAATCCAACCACAACAAGATCAACGCGGATATCGGCATCCCCGACGATCCCGGGACGAAGGCGTTGCACGAATTCCTGGGAGAAGCCCTGAAGCCCTGACGACCCGCGCGGCTCGCGAGCCGGACGCCCGGCGCGCGAGCCGGTCGCCGGGCACCCCGCTCGCTCTCACACGACTTCGCGATCCACCCGAGCGTTCCTCAGGGCCGTTTCACGCGGACCAGCTTCATGAGCCGGCCCGCGACGTTCCAGTCCTGGACGTACAGGTTGCCGGCCTTGTCCCAGTACGAGCCGTGCGTGCCGCTGAAGATCCCCTCGATCCACTTCGCCTGCGGCACGTTGTAGTTCCTGCCCATCGCCGGGTCGGGATTGTGGCCCAGCACCGAGATGATCGTGTTGGTCTTGTCGAGGATGACCAGGCGGCCGTGGAGGTCCGGCACCGAGACGTGGTCCCCCTGGACCGCGGCCGAGGTCGGCATTCCCAGGCCGGTCACCACCTCCTCGATGAACTCGCCGTCGAGACTGTAGTGCAGCAAACGCCCCTTGGGCTGGTGGTTCCGGTCGCAGATCAGGAGTCGAGGCGGGTCGTAGCGGGTGTCGAGGGTCATGCCGTGGGCGGTGTTGAATTCCTTCAGACCGTTGCCCTTGGTCCCGAAGTGTGACTGGTACTTGCCGTTTTTGTCGAACCTGAAGATATGATCGCTCGCGTATCCATCCGCCAGGTAGATATCGCCGTTCGGGGCGACGGTGATCGCCGTGGGGTTGAATTTCGTCAGTTTCAGCCCCGACTCCTCGGGAAATGGAAGCTTCAACACGATCTCGCCGGTTTTGGCGTTGAACTTGATCCCCTCGGCGTTGGCGTTGCGGGCTCCGTAGATGAATTCGCCGTCGGCCTCCTCGCGAATCTCCATGTCGTGGAGATTGGAGTACCGGTCGCCGAGGAAGCGACGGACCACCTCGCCCTCGGGTGAGAAGACGATGACGCCGGCCTGGGCGCTGGTGTAAACGTTCCCTTCCTTGTCGATGACCACGCCACCGTGGCAGGGTCCGATCGCGGACTTGCCGTCGGCGTCCAGGCCCCAGCCCGGCACGGTGTCGAACGTCATCAAGCCGCAGCCCATCCGCACCGGTTCGACCTTCTCCGCGGCGCGAATTGGCTGGGCCAGGTGGAGAACCAGAACAAGGGGAACGCAGGTCAAGCGAAACTTCACGATCGGGCCTCCTGATGGCGTGGGCGGGATCGCCGCGGGAGGCGATCCCCAACGAAACGCGGCGGTGGCTCCCGAAACGATCGCACGTCGGTCGGTCGGGGTTCCGTCGGTCGCACCTCGGAGAGATTAACAGGCGCGACAGTCGAGAAACAGCGGACCCCGGGCGTCGCTTTGACCATTGACGGGACGGAACGTCGCGAAGCGCCCCTGGTGACGCTGGCGACGGCCGGGCCGGTCGCTTAACCTGAACGGCGCGGTGTGATCGCCATCGCCACGAACTCGAACACGCGACGGGCGCTTCGGTGGCTGCTGGTCGTCGTTTCGGCGATCCCGATCCACTGGGAGCCAGCGGATGAGAAAAGTGACGACGCACACGATCGCGATGGGATTCTTCGCGACATGGGTCGTGGCCCTCGCGCAGGTCAGGTCGCAACCCCCCTCCCCGTCGGCTCCGAACCCCGACTCCCAGTACCGGCTCGGTCCCGACTCACTACCCCAGGAAGGGGTTCCCCGGGGAGAGATTCGGGGTCCGTTCACGCTCCCCAGCCAGGCTTACCCGGGCACTCAACACACCTACTGGGTCTACGTGCCGGCGCAATACGACCCGGCCGTTCCCGTGGCCCTCATGGTGTTTCAGGACGGACACGCGTTCAAGAACGAGAAAGGGGACATGCGGGCCCAGAACGTGATGGACAACCTGATCTACCGGCGCGAGATCCCGGTCATGCTCGGCGTGTTCATCAACCCGGGCCGAAGGCCCGACCAGCCCGAGCCGACCCCCCAAAACTGGGGAGACCGCGACACGAACCGACCGACCGAGTACAACTCGCTCGATGACCGTTACGCCAGGGTGATCACCGAGGAACTGTTGCCAGCGCTGGAAAGGGATTACAACGTCTCCAAGGATCCCGAGATGCGCGGAATCGGCGGGTCGAGTTCCGGGGCGATCGCGGCGTTCACCGTCGCCTGGGAACGGCCGGACCACTTCCGCAAGGTGCTCAGCAACGTCGGCAGCTTCGTGAACCTGCGGGGCGGACACGTCTACCCGGAGAAGGTGCTGGCGGCCGAGAGGAAACCGATTCGCGTCTATCTGTGCGACGGCCGCAACGACAATCGTGGACTTCGCCGCGACGGTCGATACGACGAGACCCGGGACTGGTTTTTTCAGAACGTCCGCCTGATGAAAGCCCTCACCCAGAAGGGTTACGACGTGAACTACGCGTGGGGGATGAACAACCACGGTCAAAAGTTCGGCGGGGCGATCCTGCCGGAGATGATGCGCTGGCTCTGGAGAGACGGACCCGTCTCCACCGACCCGAAAGACGCCGTGGAACGCGCTTTTCGCCCGCCCGCGACGAGATAGCGCGAGGCCGAATCAAGTTCCGACCGCTAAATGGATCGGGTTCCTTCGGGCCGACGTCACCCTCAACCGTTGAAGATTCACCAGGCGATCGCGGATCGCCGCTGAAATTGGCTCCGCGACGATTCAAGAGGCGGATTGATCACGATGAACTCGCTTGACCACTCCCGGCGATCGTTTCTGAAAACGTCCGTCGCAATGGCGGGAGCCGCTCGGCTGACCGTCGAGGCGCTCCCCGCGCGGTCGGCCGAAACCGAGGCCGACGCACCGCTCATCGCCTATGTCGGCACCTTCAGTTCACCACTGCGCGACGTGCTCCCGACGCAGGTGGACCTGCCTCCCGGAAACGGCCGCGGCATCCACCTCTTTCGGGTGGATCGCGTCACAGGCGCGTTGACGCCCGCTGGAGTTCACGAGATGGGCACGAGCCCGAGTTGCCTGGCCTTGAACGCCGCCGGCACCCGGCTCTATTCAGCCAATGAAACCGATCGCGTCGGCGACGACGCCCAGGGCACCGTCAGCGCCTTCGCCATTGATCGGACTGATGGACGCTTGACCCCCCTGAACGCCGTCCGGTCTGGTGGAGCCGGCCCCACCTACGTCAGCCTCCATCCGTCAGGACGTTTCCTGCTGGTGGCCAATTATTTCGGAGGCTCGGTGGCGGTGCTGCCAATCCTGGCCGACGGCCGCCTGGGCGAGCCCACCGACGTCAAGAACGATGAAGGCGAGGTCGGCCCCACTCGCGCGAAGAACGCGCCGCCCGGTAGCTTCGCCTTCAGCGGACATGACCGCACCCACGCGCACATGATCCAGGCCGACCCCTCGGGTCGGTTCGTTTTGCACGTCGACCTGGGTCTGGACCGGATCTTCGTC
>JBFWRA010000513.1:0-4578 GCA_050249155.1 Isosphaeraceae bacterium
GACGTGGATTCCGGCCTGGAAGTGATCGCCCTGGGGGGGCACCAGGACGTCATCCAGTCCATCCGGTTCAGTCCGGACGGCCGGATTCTGGCGGCGGGAAGCTACGAGGTCGTCACGCTCTGGAACGTTCCGACCGGCGGCCTGGAAAAGACCTTCGAGGGGCACACCGATCAGGTGAAAGCCCTGGCGCCGCTCAATGGCGGCGCGGGGTTCATCTCGGGTGGACTGGATAAGACCCTGAGGTTCTGGAACGCCGATGGCAAGCCGTCGAGACAGGTCGCGATGCCGGCCGCGATCCAGGCGTTGGCGGTTTCTCCCGACGGCCGAACGATCGCCGTCGGGACCGTCGACGGCCACATTCGACTGATCGCCGTCGAGGACGGCAAGGAACGGGCGGATCTCAAGGGGCCTCCCGTTCCCGTCAACGACGTCGCGTACCTACCCGACGGGAGCCGGCTCGTCACGGCGTCGAGTGACGGCAAGGTCAGAATCTGGCCCGGGGTCGAGTCGACGAAAGAGGAGGCCGGCGACGTCGAGCCTCGCGTTCTGAACGGGTCGGACAAACCGCTCCAGGCGCTGGCGATCCTCTCCGAGGGTCGGACCATCGCCGCGGCCGGGGATGACGGCAAAGTCCGCTTCTGGGACGTGGACGCGGTCGAGCCTTCTCGAACGCTCGACGCCCACTCGTCCCCGATCCTGTCGATGGCGGTCGGACCCAGGGGGGACCGGCTCCTCACGGGTTCGGCGGACGCCACGGCGAAGCTGATCGACGTGGCGAGTGGAACGGTGCGATTCACCCTGTCGTCGCACCACGGTGCCGTCAACGCGGTGGCGTTCGGCGACGGTGGCGATCGCCTGCTGACCGCCGGCGCGGACGGTGGGGTGAAGGTCTGGGAATCGGCGACGGGACAGGGCGTGATCGCCTTCGGGCACGCGGGGCCGAAGGATCAGCCGATCCAACCGCTGCTCAAGGTGATCGCCTCGACGGATGGCCGGATCGTCACCGCGTCGGCGGACAAGACGATCAAGAGCTGGACCTATGAAGGAGCCTGGTCCGAGCGAACGCCCCTGGGGCCCCACACCTCCCGCGTGCTCGCCCTGGATTTTCACCCCGACGGCACACTTCTGGCCGTCGGAGCGGGGGAACCCTCGCGGTCTGGAGAGATCAAAATCTGGGAGGTGGGCAAGGGGCTCCCGGTTCGGACCCTGGTCGACCTGCACTCGGACACGGTCTTCGGGCTCCGTTTCAGCCCCGACGGGAGTCGGCTCGCCAGCGCCGGGGCCGACAAGTTCATGAAGGTGACCCGGACGTCCGACGGCAAGGAGCTCAGGGGTTACGAGGGGCACACCCATCACGTCATGTCGGTGGATTGGAGCGCGGATGGCAAGCAGATCGTGACGGCGGGGGCCGACAACGTCCTGAAAGTTTGGGATGCCGAGAGCGGCGAGCAGGTCCGAACGATGCAGGGCCCCGCCAAGCAGGTCACCTCGGTCCGATGGGTTCCTGGCAAGCCGGAGATCGCGGGGGCCTCGGGGGATAAGACCGTGCGCGTCTGGAACTCGGGGAACGGATCGGTGCTTCGCAACTTCACTGGGCCCGGGGACTACGTCTTCGCCGTGGCGACGTCGAAGGACGGCGGCCGGCTCGCGGCGGGAGGGGCCGACGGCGTTCTTTTCATTTGGGAGCGTCAAAACGGCAAGGTGATCCGAAAGATCGAGCCCGAGACCCCCCAAACCGCCGAGGCGCGGGCGAGTCGCTAACCCGAGACTCGATCGGGACGTTCAGCCTCCTCGACCCGCGTCACGGAGTTTGACGTCCACACGCTTGAGTTCGTCGTCGAGCACCGGAGCGTTCTTGGAATCGCCCGCGGTTTTACGGGCCGAGTTGAGTCGGTCCCGCCAGTCGGAGAGTTGGTTGGGCGCCTTGGCGAGGTCGCCGACTCGCTCGGTGAAGATCCGAAAGTACTCCGGGGCGATGGGGGAGTTGAGGACCGCCGTCCAGAGGGCCATCGCCTGTCGGAAGTCATTGGAAGCCGAGGCCCGGGCCAACGCCGCCGCCTGCGCGGTCTCAAGATGCCGGCTCACGTCGCTGGATCGCTCGGATTGAGGGATTCGCTGCAGTCGGTCGAGCAACTCGCCATTACGATTGGTTTGCGAAAGCGTATCGACCAACAGCGCGTCGTAGTACGGCCTGAGAGCCGCGTCGAGCCGTTCCCGGTCGATCCCGAGGAGCGTGCCGGTGACGTCGTTGAGCCTCACCGGGCCACTTCCCGCCTGAAGGCGAACGATCGCGGTCTTCAGCGCCCAGTTCAAGCGGACCGCTTCGGAATCGCGGGCGTCCGGGGGTCGATATTCCTGGTAGGCGGTCCAGTTCGCCAGGGGTTCCCAGTCGCGAAGCCGATTCCGCTGATTCCCCACCTGTTGGATCCGGTAGAGCGGGTCACCCAGATAGATGAGCCGCCAGGGCTGACCGAATAGCTCAAAGTGAAGTTTGCGGACCGCGGCGACCATCGGCAGGTTTTCATCGAGGCATGTCGAGATCAGGATCGGGGTGCGGAACGCCTGGAGGTAGGGTTCGTTCGTCGAACCGAAGTAGACGAAGGCCCCGTTGGCCAGCCAGCGCCCGGCGATCGTGCTGGTATCCTCGGGTGACCAGGCGGAGAAGCTGTGGATCATGTGGATCGCCACGGGGCCGCTTTCCGGCACGTCGGCGGTCTGTCCCTTCGAGCCCCCGAACAAGCCGAAGTCGCTCGCGCCTCCCGACGTGTTGACGAGGAGCAGGTCGTACGGATTCACCGGGTCGAACGCCTGGTGCCAGCCGTCGATCTTGGCCCGGTCGAAGACGCGTTGAGCGACCTTGAGCCGGCGATTCAGCAAGGCCGCGGCTCCGGTCATCGCGAAGTCGGTCCACGGAGGCGTGCCGTCTCCGTAGCCGTTGAACATCAGGCCGGACTTCGCCGGCAGGAAGAGGCCGCACATCGCGCGGTAGACGCTCGTCACTGGATCGCCGATCAATCGGCCGGCGTACCCCCAGCGCTCCTTCGAGGGATAGGAGCGCAGGATCATATCGTCAAACGCGTTCCGGGCGTCCTTGTCCATGAATCGATAGGGATAATCGCCAGCGAGCGTCACGAAGTCGACGTCGTCGCCGAGTTCCCAGTAGTGGCCGATCGAACCGGCGAGTTCCGCCTCCAGGCTTCCCATGGCCTGAAGGGCTTCCTCGGTCGTCAGAACGTCCCCGTACCCCTTTCCGATCTGCCATCTCAGCAAGGGTTGAAACCGGCCGGCGGCCAGGGCGACCGCGCCCGCCAGCGAGGGACTGCCCGGATGGGTGACGACCACCGCCGGCGGGACCGGTCC
Organism: Isosphaeraceae bacterium; assembly: GCA_050249155.1. Classification (GTDB taxonomy): domain Bacteria; phylum Planctomycetota; class Planctomycetia; order Isosphaerales; family Isosphaeraceae; genus JBFWRA01. The sequence continues at coordinate 3,361 of JBFWRA010000513.1, forward strand.
CAGCGACCTGGGTACGACGTCCCCTCGCGGCTGGTCGCGCGGCGGGAGTCCGTCGGGCACCCAGGCCAGGCCGGCGGCGATCAGCGCCTTCGTCCAGAGTTCCTCCGCGGTCCCCCCGGTTCCACGACCAGGGTATCGGACGATCTTCGATGGCCGGAAGGCCCGGAGGAACTTCAGGGTGTATTCGACGTCGTCGATCAGGATCGGGAAGAAGTGCTTGTCGTCCCAGGCCGCGACGGCTTCGAAGAAGGTGGGGACGTCGGGCACGAGGCAGACGACGTCGACGATCTGCCGATCAGGTCCGAGCTTGCGGTCCCACGAGGCCGCGGCCTGGCGCAGCCCCGCGAAGGCGGGGTCGCGAATCGAGGTCTGCGCCTGGGCGTTCCCTCCCCCCACACCGAGGCCGAACAGAGTCGCCACGAGCGTGAGGCACCACCCTTCCCAACGTCTCGCGCGTCGCCCGATCCTCATCGTCTTCCCTCGCTTGCGGTCATTGGTGTGGAGACGCGCCCGCCCGTTCGCTATAATCCAGTCGCTCGTATCGGGGTGCCCAGGCGCTCTCCGCCAGGTTCGCGCTGGCGCGCCGCACTCGCTGGGAGAGGGAAGGTTCGGTCTGATGAAAAAAGGTGGCATCCTCAACCCCGCGATCTGCTCGCTTCTCGCTGAACTCGGGCACATGGACGAACTCTTGATCGTTGACGCGGGATACCCGCTCCCTCCCGACGCCCACGTCATCGACCTGACGCTCACCCCGGGTATCCCCCGGTTTCTCGACGTCCTGCGGGCCGTGGCGGAGGAACTGGTCATCGAGGGCATCACCGTCGCCTCGGAGATGACTGAGTTTAGCCCGAAACTGTACCAGGAGGTCTTGAAACTGGTCGGCGACGACGTCGACGTCGATGAAGTGCCCCATCACGAGTTCAAGGAACAATCCCTCGGCGTGAAAGGAGTCATCCGCACCGCCGAGTTCACGCCCTACGCGAACGTCCGAATTCTCTCGGGTTGCGCGTTCTGATCTCGACGATCGGCTCACCACCGATCAACCCGTCCCGGGTACGGGCGTGCCCAGCGCCTCGGCCAGTTCCACGAGTTTGGACCAGTGAGCGTCCTCCAGCGGAACCCCCTGGCTTGATCGTTGCGCCAGGATTCTCCGTGCGGGATCGCCGGGGAGGGTGATCGACTCGACGCCCTCGGCCCTGGGCGTGCCACGGACGTATT
>JBFWRA010000514.1:0-4561 GCA_050249155.1 Isosphaeraceae bacterium
TCATGCTCACGAACTTCTTCCTGCATCTCCATCCGGTCAGCGTTCGGAAACAAGGAATCGCCCTGAGTTACACCTGGTGCATGGGGGGAACGACCTTCTTCCTGTTCATCGTCGAGGTGGTGACGGGCGTTCTCCTGATGTTCTACTACCGCCCGACGCTCGAACACGCCTACAACGACATTCTGGCGCTGCGCGACGTGACGACCCTGGGCCTCCTCCGCGAACTTCATCGCTGGGGAGCGCACGCGATGGTCATCGCCGTCTGGCTGCACATGTACCGGGTCTTCTTGACCGGGAGTTACAAGCCTCCCCGGGAGTTCAACTGGACCGTCGGTGTGCTCCTGCTGGTGCTGACGCTCCTGCTCTCGTTCACGGGTTACCTGCTTCCCTGGGATCAGCTCGCGATCTGGGCGATCACGGTCGGATCGAACATGGCCCGGGCGACGCCTGGCGTGGGGGTGGAGGGGCCCGGGGCCTCGTTGTTGAAACTCAACGGGGTGAGCCTGATCACCTCCGGCTCCGACGCGAAGTTCGCCCTGCTGGGCGGTCGAAGCGTCGGCGAGATGACGCTCAACCGGTTTTACGTGCTGCATTGCGTGGCGATCCCGCTGGCGGTCTCGCTTCTGATCATGATCCACTTCTGGCGAGTCCGAAAGGACGGCGGCATTAGCGGCCCGATGTGACGCGGCCCCGCGGCCGTCGCCAGTCGGACGGTCGGAGCGGATCGGACACGGACTGGACGGTGGGCCCGCCATCGCTTCGCGGGCGAGGAATCTTCGAACGGGGTCGTTCCCGGGTCTTCAGCCAAGGCTCCCATGCACAACCAAGACCTCACCCCCGGCGTGATGGCCGGACTCGGTTGGTATTACCTGCTCGCGGCGATGCTCAACGCGGCGGCCGCCGCCTACGTCGCCTACATGGAGATGGTGTCCGAGGGAGCGTCCCGAGCGGGATTGGCCCCTCGAACGCGTCGACTTCCCGATTGGCTGGTCCTGAGCTACGTCGGCCTCTACGGCCTGGCCACGCTCGTGATCCTGGGACGTTCGCTCCTTCCCCAGGGGATCCTCGTCGCCTACACGCTTTGCGCGGTGGCCAACGTCCTCGTCGCGATCACCGCGGCGGCCGACGCCGCGCACCATGCCGAGACCCAAAGCGAGGGGCACGGCACTCCGGTGCCTGGCCACGCCCCCACGCTGGACGACCACATCCCAGCGATCGGAATCGGTAGGCCGATCAATCGGACCCTCTGGACCCTCGTCTGGGGCGTCATCGCCGTCACCTTCCAGGCGATGGGATTCGCCTACATCCTCGGAGGCGCGATCTCGCTGCCGATGTTCATCCGGGACGCCGTCGATTTCGTCTCCGGCCCCACGACGTTCTTTCTCGGTTCCACGCTCGCCTTCATGGGGATGATCTACTTCCGCAAACTGCCCTCCAACGGCCTGGTGGCCTGGGGAATGGTGAACGTCTCCCTGCTGGCCTTCGGTCTGAGCATGACCGACTACGACTTCCGCGACATCGTGACCAAGCCGGACAACGTCCCGATCGTTGGACTGATGGTCCTGGTCGGCTTCTTCACCTGGCTGAGCCTGCGACGCGCCGTCATCAACGACGCGCGAATGGCCCAGGGCCTGCCGAACCTGGAGGAACTTCAGCCCGAGAAGACGCTGACCTGGCCCGACCTGGTCTACACCGAACTGATCGCGATGGTCGTTCAGACCGTCGTCCTGGTCGTCTGGGGAATCGTGCTGCAGGCACCCCTGGAACAACCCGCCAGCTCGACGGTGGCCCCGAACCCGTCGAAGGCCCCCTGGTACTTCCTGGGTCTCCAGGAAATGCTCGTGTATTTCGACCCCTGGATGGCCGGGGTCGTGCTACCGACCCTGATCATCGTCGGCCTGATGGCGATGCCCTACATCGACAACAACAAGGCGGGCAACGGATATTACACCTACGTTCAGCGGAAATTCGCCTACATCACCTTTCAATATGGCTTCCTGGTGCTCTGGGTGATCCTGATCCTTCTGGGCACGTTCCTTCGCGGCCCGAACTGGAATTTCTTCGGGCCTTACGAGTACTGGGATCTTCACAAGGTGATCCCGCTGAACAACGTGAACCTCTCGGACATCGTCTGGGTGGAACTCCTGGGCACCGCCAGGCCGCAATCGATCCTGTTGCGTGAACTTCCTGGGATTCTCGTCTGCCTGGCGTACTTCGTGCTGGTGCCGCCGATCCTGGCGCTGTTCTTCAAGAAGTACATCGCCCAGGCGGGCTGGATTCGCTACTCGGTGCTGGCCATGCTCCTGCTGTTCATGGCGAGCCTGCCGATCAAGATGGTGCTCCGCTGGACCATCAACCTGAAATACCTGGTGGCCATTCCGGAATACTTCTTCAACATCTAACTCACCGCCAGGCGCTGACCCGCGCCACGCCGAGCCGAACCTGGGCGAGTCCGCCCTCTCGCCCGTTCCCGCCCGGCGGCACGCCAGGCAAGGCTCCAGGGTCAGCACCGCACCGCTCAGGACTGACGAACATGCCCGCGACCGAGGAAACCTATCGCAGCCAGCGAACCCTCCACGTGGTGTTCGCGGTGAGTTCGATCGCCATGACGCTCTCGATCGTCTGGATGATCATGGCGGACCACCTCCGACCGTGGAAGGAAGTCCAGCGCGCCTTTCATCGCATCGAAAACGCCAAGCTCAAGGCTCAGGAGGAAGAGAAACTCGCCGAGCAAAAGGCCAAGTACCAGAGCGAGATCGACGCGATCGACCAGCGCATTCAGGACGCGGAGAAACTCGCCTACGAAAGAGCCTCCGAGATCCGGGAGGTCGAGAAGGAGATCCAGTCCCTCGGTGGCGACTTCCAGCGAATCGACACGGCGAAGCGGTTCCTCAAGGCGGAACTGGACAGCCAGCGAAGCCTTTATGACGGCATGATCGATCGCGGAGAGAACCGCGAGGCACGCGCCTACATCGCGTCCACCATCGATCCCACCGAGAAACGCCTGGCCGAACTCTCCAGGGAATACGAGGTCGCCGACGCCGCCCTCAAGAACGCCAGGGCCCGCCTCTCCGACCTTCGGGGGAACGTCGACGACCTCGTCAAGCAGCGCGAGGCGAAGACCCGCGACGCCGACCGGGTTCAGCGCGTGCTCGAACAAAAGGAAGCGCAGTACTTCGGCCTCCGCGCCTTCCTCCGCGACCTCCCCGGGATCGACCTCGTCCCCCCCACCAAGATCCAGCAAATCAGTCTCCCCGACCTCACGATCAATTACAACTTCAAGGACGTGCCCCGCTACGACCGCTGCACGACCTGCCACATGGGGATCGATCGACTCGGCTACGACACCGACGCCGAGGGCAAACCCATGCCCAGCGTTTTCGCCTCGCACCCCCACCTCACCGACGGCGCGACGACGCTGGACCCCAAGGGCAACGTCATCCAGGCGGGTCTCTACCTTGACGCCAACGGCCCCCACCCGATCAACAGCTTCGGCTGCACCATCTGTCACGGCGGACAGGGGTCGGGAACCGACTTCACCTACGCCTCCCACGAACCCAACGACCCCCACCAGAAAGAAGTCTGGGAGGAGAAATACCACTGGCACAAGATCCACCACTGGGACGAGCCGATGCTCCCCCAGCGGTTCATGGAGTCAAGCTGCCTGAAGTGCCACCACCAGGTGACCGACGTTCCCCAGGCCAAGAAACTTCAGGCGGGTTATCAACGAATCGTCCAGTACGGCTGCACGGGCTGTCACACGATCGGCGGTGAGGGATCGTTCGGACCCGACCTCACCGAGGAGCGTCAGGTCGGCCCGAGCCTCGCCCACGTCGGCGCCAAGGTCTCCAGGGATTGGATGCTGAAATGGATCAAGAACCCGCACGCGTTCCGACCCGATAGTCGGATGCCCCGGTTCTACGGCGTGAACAACAACGACGCACCCGGCGACTGGCCGAAGAACCATGCGGAAATCCAGGCGATCACCCACTACCTCTTCGCCAAGAGCACCCCGCCCGCGGGCTTCGTCGACCCCCCCTCCCAGAGCGACCCCGAACGCGGTAAGCAACTCTTCCTGCAAAAAGGCTGCATGGCCTGTCACTCGCACAGACCCTACGAGGAGGCCGACGTCCAACCCAAGGACCGGGACGACCTCAACCCCGCCTACAAGCCCGACGCCGCGGCGACCTACCACCCCGGGTCGTTTCCCCTGGGCGTTCAACAGTACGCCAGGGCGGACTACGGCCCCAACCTCGCCAACGTCGCCGCGAAATTCCAGTCGCACGACCAGGGGTACAAGTGGCTGTCCAATTGGTTGAAGGCCCCCGAGCTCTATCACCCAAAGAGCCTGATGCCCAACCTTCAACTCTCGACGGAAGAGGCCGCCGATATCGCGTCCTGGATCCTCAGCGTCCCCGGCGAATGGCCCGTCGACGTCGAGGTTCCCGCCGTCGATAGCAAGGAGGTCACCGAAGGGCTGGACGAACTGGTCAAACTCTACGTGAGCAAGGGCGGATACAGCCGGGACGGAAAGTCGACCGCCGTGGCGTTGAGCGAGGTC
>JBFWRA010000515.1:0-4558 GCA_050249155.1 Isosphaeraceae bacterium
CGAGGTCGCCCGAACCCGGCTCGCCCGAATCGAGATCCTTCCCCGGTTGAGTAGCCGATACGTCGCCGAGGGGGATGCGGCCGACGACGCCCGGGCGCGAGATTATCTCGAACTGGGGCCGACCAAGGGTGAGACCGCCCGGCGACTCTCCGCGCTGGAGGCGGGGCTCCGCGAGCGTCCGTCGAACGCTCCCGCCGTGGGTTCGGCGTTGGCCGCCGCGGTCGAACGGATCTGGACGAACAATCCAGGCGACCCCCTGGCGACCGCCCTCGCGGCCAGGCTGGGCCGACCGCGCGCGCGGGAGCGGGCCGAACGTGTCGCGGCCGATCCCGCGGCCCTTCTCGCCGACCGACTCGCGATGATCCGGGTCCTGGCCGAATCGCCAGAGGGGCCGCCGACCGCGATCCTGCTTCCGATCGCCACGAACGACCCGACGCCCTCCCTTCAGCTCGCCGCGCTCGACGCGCTGAGCCGCGACGATTCGCACGCCATCGCCGACGCCCTGCTCGCCGCCTATGCCCAGAAACCAGGAGCGTGGCAGGCCCGCGCCCGGGAGGCGATGCTCGGCAGGAAGTCGTGGGCGGGCGCGTTCCTGAACGCGGTGGATCGCGGGACGATCGACCCGAAAACCGTTCCGACCGACGCCCTCCGGGCGGTCGCCGCGCACGGCGACGAAACCCTCGACGCCCTGGTGCGACGACACTGGGGCAACGTCAGCCCGGGCACTCCCGAGGAGAAGCTGGCCGAGGTCCGCCGACTGAACAACGACCTTCGCGCCTTTCCCGGCGACGCCAGGAAGGGACGTGATATCTTTATTGAGCGTTGTTCCTCATGTCATCAATTGTTCGGTGAAGGCAAGGCGGTCGGACCCGACCTGACCCTGGCCAACCGGTCGGACAGGGACTATCTGCTGGTCAGTCTGGTGGACCCCGGCGCGGTGGTTCGCAAGGAGTATCAAGGGGGCGTGGTGGCGACTCGCGACGGCAGGGTGCTGACCGGGCTAATCACCGAGGCGGGCCCCGGCACGCTGGCGATCACCGGTTCCACAGGCGAGCGGATCGAGATCGCGCGGGCCGAGGTGGAGTCGATCCGGGAAAGCCCCGTCTCGGTGATGCCCGAGGATCTGTACCGTCAGCTCTCACCGGGAGACCTTCGCGACCTCTTCGCGTATCTTCAGGGCGGGCCGTCGCGACCTTGACGCGACCCATTCAGGAGACGTGTTCATGCGAGTTCGCATCTTGGCGATTCTGTTCAGCCTGCTGGTCACGCCCGCGCTGGCGGTCGAGCCGCCGGCGGAGGGCACGCGAATCTATGAGAACGCCCTCACGCCGATTCGAGACCCGAAACCGATCCTGGACGATCACCCGCGTTACGTCGAACCGATCACCGAGACGGCGCGATTCGAAGCGCCCCCGCTGGTCGACGACCCCGGGGCCGACCTGGACGTCCGGGCCTGGCGGTTCTCGTACAACGCCCGGGGGATTATCGAGGTGCCCAACCGCCTGAGGTTGGACCGCACCGCCGTGGTGGTCGTGCACCCCTGGGGCGTCGACGACGGCCAGGGCTGGAAAACCCCGGAACCCGCCGGCGCCGCGTTTCAATGCACCCCGGTCAAGAACCGGATCGTCCTGGATCACGGCCGGGACGTCGTCGATCCGTTCCTCAAGGCGCTTCGCGGCCAGGTTCGCCTGGTGGCGTACAGCCTGCCCGGCAAGGAGGACCCGATTCGTAAGAAGCTCTATCGATCCGTTCGATCGAAGCCGACCGAGGCGGAGCGGGCCGAGGGGCGCGCGGAACTGGCGGCGAAACTCGGCGGATTCGACTACAGGGGCCAGGCCCTTCCCACGACGATCCCGGTCCAGTCGGAGACGCCGACGATCGCCTACTTCAAGGACTTCCGGGGCCTGGACGCCGGCCCGAAGTACGACCCCGCGGGGTTCTGGGAACTCCCGATCCCCGTGATGAAGTCGATCGAGGTGGACCCGAACGACGTCGTGATCTACGACGCCGAGGGATACCCCACGCTCCGCGACTTCCTGAAATCCCAGGGAGTCCGGCACGTCCTGCTGACCGGGTACAATACGGACATGTGCGTTTGCAAGACGACCGCTGGTTATGAAAATCTGCGGAATGATTTCGACGTGTTCCTCGTGGGAGACGCGACGATCGCGACGTTCCCGGGGAATCCGTCTCCCCGGTACGCCACGAACGCCGCGGTTTCCTTCGCCGCGCTCGATCTGTTCATCACCCAGTCCTCGTGGGTGAAGCCGCGTTCGAAGACCTCCGCCGGATCACGCTGAAATAGGCGAATGAGGCGTGATCGGGTTGGACCTTGGAGGTCCCAAGAGGGTATGCTGAGGGGTGTCGGTCCGAGGTCGGGGGAGGGTTCCCCAGCGTTTTAGGGCCGGTTCCTGGTGCCGAGGTCCGCGTTGTCCACGACACGATCGCGAGGTCCGCGGTTTGGGCTGGCGGCCGTCGCCACGCTTTTGTCACTGTCGCTCATCCTGTGGCCGAAGGGGATGCTGCCCCGTTCCGAGGCGGGCCCGAGGCTCTTGCCTCACGCGGACAAGTTGATCCACTTCAGCCTTTTCTGCGTTTGCTCCGCGTTCTGGCTGGCCGCGGGAGGTCGCCGGTTCGCCACGCTGGTGCTGGCCGGCGGCCTGGTCCTCGCGGTGGGAACCGAACTCCTTCAAGGGATGCCGATCATTCAGCGCGATCCCGACCCGCTCGACGCGCTGGCCGACACGGTGGGCCTGATCGCCGCCATGCTCGTCTGGTGGCCTTTCCGCGAGCGTCCTGAATCGATCGCCGAGATGGAAACTCCCGCGATGGCCGAAGTCTCCGGGGGCGTTCCATGACCCCGATCGATCCGCCCTCGGCGAGGTCCCACACCGTCGACGGGGCGGTCCCACGATCGTGGTCGGCGCATTTGAAACATTTAGTTTATCTACTGCTTCTCTCATGGGTTGGTTTCGGGACCGGTCGTCCCGCGACGGGTCAGATTTCTCCTCCCTCGCGCAAGCTATTGATCGAATTCGGATGGGACGAGCCCGACACGCGCTTTCTGCGCGAGCATGCCAGGGTCGTCGAGGCGACCCCGTTCGACGGTTGCGTGTTTCACGCCGTCGCCAGGAAAGAGGATGGCTCGGTCGAGAACTTCGCCTGGAAGTTCTGGGGGAAGACCGCCTATTCCGAGAAGGAGTTCGCGGATGCGTTCGAGGATCTCAGGGCCGCGCGACTTGAAAGGTTTCGCCACAATTTCCTGAGGGTCAACACGACCCCCGCCGACCTCGACTGGTTCGACGACTTCGGCCCAATCCTGAACAACGCCAGGCTCGCGGCGCGGCTGGCGCGCGCCGGCGGGGCTCGCGGCCTGCTCTTCGACGTTGAATCGTACGAGGGCGCGCTGTTCGATTTCCGAAAGCGGCGCGACGCGACCGCGCGGTCCTGGGACGATTACGCCGCCCAGGTCCGACTGCGAGGCCGGCAGGTGATGACCGCGTTTCAGGAGGGTTATCCCGGTCTGACGGTGCTATTGACCTTCGGGCCGAGCCTGGTGGACCGCCAGGCGAGGCGCGCCGGCGTGGACCCCCGTGAGACGCCGGACGCCCTCTTGGTTCCATTTGTCGAGGGGATGGCCAGCGCGAGGGAAGGCTCCACGCGGATCATCGACGGTTACGAACTCTCTTACGGCTATCGCGAGCCTGGCCAATTCGACGACGCCCTGGCGACCATTCGCCGTCTGAGCCCGAAACTCCAGGCGGGGTTCGGGCTCTGGCTGGACTACGACTGGCGGGAGAAGGGCTGGAACGTGGACGACCCCTCCCGCAATCACTTCACGCCCGAGGGTTTCCAGAAGGCGCTCCGCGCCGCGCTGGAGCGGACCGACGAGATCGTCTGGGTGTACACCGAGACGCCCAGGTGGTGGACCTCCGACGGGGGCCCCGCCGAGAAACTCCCCGCGCGCTACGTCGAGGCGATCCGTGAGGCCAGAAAGGGCCTCGCGGACGTCGCGGGACCATGAGCCGGTCGAGCGTCGTGGTCGCTCGTTGGCGTCAATCCATATATTCGTGAGAATGGTCGGATCGCGGCTTGGCGACGCGCTTCGCGCGGCGGAGGCTGTCGCAGAGCGTCAGCGCGACGATCGTCTTGGCGTCGCGAATCCGACCGTCGTGGACCATCGCCAGCGCCTCGTCCCACGGGACCACGAGGTTTTCCAGGCGCTCGTCGGGCTGGTGGTCGGCCGGGCCCTCGGTCAGGTCCTCGCAAAGGTAGAGAGTCATTTTCTCCGTGAGCACCCCTGGGGAGACCCACCAGTCGGTGATCCGGGTGATGCGCGAGGCACGATAGCCGGTCTCCTCGGCAAGTTCTCGCGCGGCGGTCTCCTCGGGCGTGCCCCCGGGATCGATCGTGCCGGCGGGCACCTCGATCAGCGTCTCTCCCACGCTGTACCGGTCGTTCTTGATCAGGCAAACGCGATCCGGGCCGACCATCGGCACGAGGGCGACCGCCCCCCGGTGAACGACGACTTCCCGGTCCGCGTAGGTGCCGTCGGCCA
>JBFWRA010000516.1:0-4541 GCA_050249155.1 Isosphaeraceae bacterium
GGCAGGGATCTGGGGCTCTTTCTTTCAAAGCGGCTCCAGGCGGGCGAGGGCCTCGTCCGCGTGCGGGTGAAGGGACGAGGGGAGCATCCCTGGACCCCGTTGAAACTGCCGGAAGGGGTCTCGCTGGAGATTCGGGTCTCTCCCGGGATGGACGGGTTCGTTCCGTCCTGGAGATCGCTCGGCGGCGTCCAGGCGAACGCGATGATCGAGGCGGTCGGGGGAAGCCTCGTTCTCGACGGCCTGATCCTAGCGACCGACGGCGTGCCCAGCGTCAAGAACCTGGTGCGTGTCGAGCGGGGGCACCTGGTTCTGAACCGCTGTCAGTTCTCCGCGCCTGGGCATCTCGGCGATGGCGAGGGGACGCTCGTTTCCTTCGACGCGCCGGGAACCCAACCGCTTTCCGCGATCTCGGGCAGTTCCTGGCCGTTCGACTCCCACGCGGACAAACCCACGCTCCGGATGATCGACACCGCGCTCACGACGGGAGGCGACGCCCTGGTCGGCAACCTGGGCCGAGGGCTGATGGCGCTCTCGAACTGCGTCGTCGCGGCGGGTCGCTCGGCGTTCGTCTTGAACCCGGGGCGAGTCGCCCGCGACCGCCTGGAGACCGATCTGATCCTCGACCACTGCACGATCGCCTCGGAACGTTCCGTCCTCACCCTGGGCCCCTGGCTGGGGACCGATCCCGGTCCCAATCGTCCCTGGCTGGTCTCGACTCAGAACAGCGCTGTCTTCGGAGGTTACGACAGGCCGTCCCAGGAGACCGCGCTTCTGCGGGTGGACGTCGAGGCGATGGCGCGTGGCGCGATCTTCGTCCAGTCCTCATCGGACGTGTTCGAGGTCCACCAATTCGTCGCGGGAGTCGGTCACGCGCCTCCGAGAAGCGGTCGAACCGACCTGAGGCAACAATGGGTCGGCCTCTGGGGAGATCTTCACACGAGGAGGGTGTCCGGCCCCAGCTACCCGGGTGGGGGGTCGGGGGTGCGTCCGGTCTCGATCCTACGCCCTGGAGACGTTCAGCCGGGCGACCTGGCGATCGACCCGTCGACCTTGCGAGGGCGCGCTCCAACCGCCCTCGGTGCCGACCTCGGCCGACTGGGAATCGCCCCCACGCCTCGTGGAAGTCGCGGCTGATCGGGCGAGCGCGCGGGTGCGGTGACTCCTCACACGTTGCCAGTCGCCCCATGCTCCGCTCATAATGAGACCCGAGGACGAAGTATGTCGGAGACGCCCAGGCCCTTCGAATCCGGAGGTGCTCGACCCATGACGCTGACTCGCGAGGCGTTCGCTCTGGCCTGGATCGTTGGGTTCGTTTCGCCCAACCCGGTGGCGGCCGGTGACGGTCCCGCCGCGCCCGGGGCGATTCCCGCGGCCCCGGCGGCGACACCCCCTCAGGCCCCAGTCGCCGGCGCGGGCGGCGCTCCGTCGGGCGGAGCCCAGATCCGCGTGCCGGCCGCAGTCGGGGGCGGCATCCACTACTGGGGCCCACCCTTCTTCGTGACGGTGGGGCCGAACGGCCCCGTGATGGTCACGCCGCCACCGCCGAATTACTTCTTCTTCACGACCCGATCGTGGCCGGAGCCGGTGAGGCTCGGCGGTCCCGTGCCCGCCAGGGCCCCCGCGCCTCGGATCGAAGTCAAACGTTGGCCTCGACGCGTGGACGTCGCGAAGCGGGACGAGCTGCTCACGATTGGCGACCGTCTCTTTCGGGCCGGCAACTTCAAGCGCGCCGGGGAGCGCTACCTCCAGGCGTTGCGGGTCGATCCCGACTCGGCCACTCCCCGTGTCCGGCTCGCTCAGGTCGCTCTGAAGCGCGAGGACTACGCCGAGGCGGCCCAGAGATATCGGGAGTCGATCGCCGCCGAGCCGGACTGGCTCCCAAAGGCCAACGGGATTCAGGCGATCTACGGCGAGCCCAGTGACTTTGAACGGGTCATCGCGGAACTGGAATCGCACGTCCTTCAGCGGCCCGACGACCGGGACGCCTGGCTGGTTTTGGGGGCGCAGTACTACCTCGCGGGCCGGACCCGACAGGCGGGTGACGTGTTTCTCAGGCTCACCGACCGGAAGCCGGACGCCACGATCGCCGCGTTCCTCGACGTCACCCAGGCTGTCAAGTAAGGACGCGGAACGAACCCAAGGAACCTGGGCCGATGAGCGCCTGCGACCGCTACCACGCCGCGGCCTGTCAGACCGACCTTCCTTGTCCCCGGCATCGCCGCGAGTTGCCCGACCGCGTCAGCGCGCTGCTGGGGATGATCGACCGGGTCGTTCTGGGGTACGAGCCTTTCTTCGACGTGAAGCTGGTCGTCTTCCCCGAGTTCGCGCACGCCGCTCCCGTTTACGAGTCGGTCGAACAGCTCCTGGACCTGCTCGCCGTTCCGATTCCGAATGAACAGACCGATCGCTACGTGGCGAAGGCGAGGGAGCGCGGCGTGTTCATCCAGACCGGGACGTTTCTGGAAGCGGACCCGAGATGGCCGGGGGTGGTCTTCAACACGACCTGCCTGATCGGCCCAGATGGGCTTCTGAGCAAGTATCGCAAGGTCAATCCCTGGCTCCCCTGGGAGGTCCACGCCAGTCCCCACGACCTCCAGGGCTACGACGAGCCTCTGTTCCCGGTCGTGGAGACCGAGATCGGCCGACTCGGGGCCGCGATTTGCTATGACTGGCTGTTTCCCGAGGCGACCCGGGCGCTCGCGCTGGCGGGGGCCGAGGTGTTGATCCGAGTCTCGGCCTACATGGACCCCTGGGGCGCGACTCCGCCGATGGACTGGTGGACCCTCTTCAATCGGGCCCGGGCGGTCGAGAACTTCGCTTACGTCGTCGCCTCGAACCAGGGGGCGAGCGCATCGCATTATCCCCCGTTCTCGTGGCCTGGCGGGTCGATGGTCGTCGACTTCGACGGCCGAATCCTCGCCCAGGCCGACCCGGGGCCCGGCGAGAAGATCGTCGTCGGACCGATCGACCTCGCCAGTCTTCGAGCCGAGCGCGGGCGGAGGCGGGGGCACGCCCTCCTTTCTCATCTACGCACCGAGGCCTACACTGACCAGTACGCCCAGCCCATCCATCCGCGCGGTGGTCGTGAGCCATGATCCCCATTTCATTCTCGAAGCCGATCGACCAGCGCGGCCGGTGATCGTGATCCGTTCCTCCCCTCATCCCGCTGGAGACCCCTCATGCGTCCCCCGTGTCGTCCCCATGCTCGCCTTTCGAGCGGACTCTTTTTCCTGCTCATCGGACTCGCCGGTTGCGGGTCGTACTCCGGGTCACCCCAGATCGTCGCCGAATCGGACCCAGGCGGCGCGGTCGAGCCCGTCGCGCTGGAGGACGTGATTCCTCCCGCGAAGCTCGACGCCGTCCTCCGCGCCCACTATCGCGGGCTCGGGTTCATGGAGCGGTACGAGTACGGCAAGGCGGCCGAGGCGTTCCGGGAGGTCCACGAGCTGGCCCCCGGCTGGATTCCAGGTTCGGTCAACCTGGCGATCGCCCTGCTCAACGACACCGGGACCCAGGCCGAGGCCGCCAAGTCGACCGGCGGCACCGGCAGCGCGAACTTCGACGAGGCCCTGAAACTGCTCGACGCCGTGATCGACCGCGACCCGGATCATCTCAACGCGCGGTACTGCCGAGGACTCATCCTCGAATTCGTGGGGCGGGGAGGCACCGCGAAGGCTCACGAGGACTTCAAGTTCGTCGCGGAACGTGATCCCGCCGACGGGCACGCCTGGTACAAGGTCGGGGCCACGCTCACCGCGCCGGACGACCCCAGCCAGCCCGCCGGACCCGCGCAGGCCGAGGAGTTGATCGCGCTTTACACCAGGGCCCTCGATCGCAATCCGTACCTCGTCACGGCGCTCTACAAGCTCCAGCAAGCCTACGGCTGGGCGCGTCAACGCGACAAGCAGGCCGAGTTGCTCACCCGTTGGCGTCAGCTCAATCCCAAGACCAACGCGGCGGGGCCCGGCGACACGGTCGAGGCCTTCTACGGGGAGAGCGGCAAGTATTCCAGGGTGATGAATCCCTTCCCGGCGGTTCGTCCCGAGGCCGAACCCGCGAGGCCCCCGAAGTTCGAGTCGTCCTCCCCGTTGAGGGTGGACCTCAAGATCGGCGAGCGCTGGGCCAGGGCGCAGGACTTCACCAATCGACTCGCGGTGCTCGGTCTGGCGCGCGAGCGGTTCGGGGCGACCTCCGTGGTGTTCGACGCCGACGGCGACGGCAAATCCGACCTGTTCGTGGCGGCGGCGATCGTCGGTCCCAAGGGGCTTCGCGACGCCCTCCTCCTCAACAAGGGAGATGGCCAGTTCGAGGAGGTCTCGGAGGCGTGGGGACTGACCGACGGGAACCCGTCGCTGGCCGCCGCCGCCGCCGACTTCGACGCGGATCGCAGGGTGGATCTCTTCGTCACGGGGCTCGAAGGCAACCGCCTGCTGCGCAACGTCGGTGCGAGGTTCGAGGACGTCACGGAGGCGTCGAGTCTCACCGACACGAAGGCCCTCGGCCTGCACGCGCGGTGGCTGGACCTCGACCAGGACGGCGAC
>JBFWRA010000517.1:0-4527 GCA_050249155.1 Isosphaeraceae bacterium
CCGCGTAAAGAGGACGAATTTACGCTGGTTACGCGAATAGACGCACCGCGGCATGCGTCCAGGGCGGCGAACCCGGGGGCCCGCGGTGCCAGTCCGCGAACGCCCCGGGTCCACGCCGTTGGAGAAGCCCTGAGCACCGACGTGGGATGGTCGTTTCCGAAGGGCAAGGGCCCCTGTCCGACGTCGACGACCCCCAGAGCATCATCGTGGCGTGACGGTTCGGGGTTCCGAGGAAAGGGCGCGGATTCGTTCGGCGGCCGCGTTCGACTCGTGCCCGTCGGCTCTCCCCGACGGCGGAAAAATCCATAACATCATTCATAGAAGGATCTTACGGATAATCCAGGCGAGTCCGACCGTTGACGTCGAGCGGGGGAAAACCTGTTCACGACGTGTGGGTGGCGTGTGGGAAAGATCCCGGTTGTGAACCCTCCAAAATCGGGGCGGACCCGACGGTCGCCAACGCCACCGCGATCCGCCGGGGTTCTCGACGGGTTTCTCCACGAGTTTTCCCCCGGTTCAAACCCGCGTTGTGCTCGGCTAAGTACTTTGCTATCATGACTTTGATCGGGGAGTTCGCACTCGTCCACAACGCGGCGGGCACGGTTCGAAGAAGACGACGGTGGATCTTTCTCTTCTTTCTTCAGATCGAGAGTGGGAGCCAAGAGGGCCGAGAGTTCCTTGACGAGCCTTCTCTCCGCCTGGGTCCTGGGTCGAGGCCGAGGCGCGGAGGAAGTCGAAGCCCCCACTTGAGATTGACCGGACTCGGAACCGGACCCATGGGCGAGGGACGCCCGTCCTTCCGTTCCGGACCGCGTTGAGCAGGGCTCGGAGCCCGAGTCAAACCTCCCCATCTGTTGGATTCCGAGGTCGAGGGACGCGCATGAAGGCTCTCTGCAACCGCGAGGGATTGCTCGCCGCGTTTGGGATGGTCAGCGGGGTGGTTCCCGCGAGGAGCCCCAAGCCGATCCTCCAGAACGTCAAGCTGCTGGCCGACGCCGACGAGGGCTCGATCCTGATGGCGACCGACCTGGAGGTCGGTATCCGTCATCGGGTGCTCGGCATGAAGGTCGACCAGCCAGGGGCCGTGATCCTGCCCACGGCGCGGTTCTTCTCGATCCTTCGGACCAGCGCCGACCCCGAGCTGGCCGTCGAGGTCGACGAGGACAAGCTGACCGTCCGTGGTCTGCGGGCCGAGTTCAGCTTGCCGAGCGAGGACGCCTCGCTCTATCCCGAGGTGCCCGATTTCGGGGCGACCGCCTATCATGTGATCGCCGCGGCGGATCTCCGCAAGCTGATCCGCCGGACGGTCTTCGCCACCGACGTGGAAAGCACGCGATACGCCCTGGGCGGGGTGCTGGTCGAGTTCACGCCCGAGTCGATGACCATGGTCGGCACCGACGGCCGAAGGCTCGCCAGGATGGTCGCCCCGGCCGAGTCGGAGAACGACGTCGCCCCTCCTGGCGGCAGCCCCGTCATCCCGGTCAAGGCCCTGAAGTTGATCGAGCGGAACCTCGACGACGACGATCCCCCCGTCCACGTCGCCATCCAGGGGACGACCTCCGTCCTGATTCGGACCGAGCGCGCCGTGATCTACAGCAGGCTCGTCGAGGGGAGGTTTCCGCGCTATCAGGACGTCTTCCCGGCCAGCGTCGAGGTCAAGATCCGGCTCGAGGCCGGGCCGCTACGGCTGGCCGTCGAGCAGGCGTCGATCGTCACCAGCGAGGAAAGCCGGGGGGTCGACTTCCGATTCGGCGAGGGGACGTTGAGGCTCTCCAGCCAGGCGGCCGACGTCGGTAGCTCGCACGTCGAGGTGCCCATCGCTTACGACGGCAAGCCGATTGAGATCACCTTCGACCCCCGATACCTCAGCGACGCCCTGAAGACCCTGGACGACACCACCGAGGTGACCGCCGAACTCATCGACGCCAAGAACGCCGCCGTTTTCAAGACCCAGGACCAGTACACCTACGTCGTGATGCCGCTGACCAGGGACCGTTGACGTCCCGGGCCGGCCGGTCGGCCTGGGTGATCCCCAGGCTCTCAAAGGACAAGATCCCCCCTCCTGGATCTTGCCACCCGTTGCCCGCGAGCCGCGTGGCGCTTACAATGAAAGGACGTTCACATCGCCGCTCTGTGAACGTCGGGTGACCAGGGCCCCGGCCGTCAGCGCCTGGGACGCGAGCATGTCGAGCCCGAACTCGAACCGACGCGGTCCCAAACCGGTCGCCGACATCCTGGGCGAACTGTTCGCCGCTCGGGGCTTCGGGAGGCTCCGTGCGCTGAGGGAACTGGAAGACGCCTGGAACGCCGCGGTCGGGGAACCGGCCTGCCGGCAAACCCGGCTGGGGGACGTCCGCCGGGGCGTTCTGAACGTGACGGTGGCCCACCCGGCACTCCTGGAAGAACTGTCGGCGTTTCAAAAACCCACCCTGCTGGCCGCCTTGCGGAAGAACGCCCCTGGCACGGTCGTTCACGACATTCGGTTCCGTGTCGGGCCGGTCGGTCCCGACGAAGACGCCCCGCGGGCATCCTCCACGCCGCCTCCCGCCCCCACCCGAGGGAAGCCTGGCTCGAACGGAAGACTCGGCTGACGACGGGAGAACGGCGAGCGCTGGATCGAGTGCGAGAACCGCGAGGCGAGGGCGAAGAGGGCCCTGTCGATGGACACGCGAAGCCATTTTGGAACGCTGGTCGAACCCCGGTCGGTTCCCGCCGATCGGCTCTTCCACGTCTCCGAGGAACTCTACCAGGGTCTGGTCGACGGCGGCCTGATTCCCGAGGGCGTGACCCTGGCCGACGGCCTCTTGGTGCGCGAGTCGGCTTCGGCGGGGGAATGGGCCGAGCGATTGTATCGGATGCCCCTGGAGGTTTACGAGGAAATCAGCCGAGGCGGCCCGGTTGGCCAGGCTGACGAGGTCGAGTTGCTCGACGGCCTTTTGGTGACCAAGATGAACCGGGGCTTACCGCACTTCGTCGCGACGATGCTCGCCATGAAGTCGCTTGAGAGGATCCTCCCCGACGGTTGGTTCGTAAGCAAGGAAGACCCGGTCGCCCTGCCCTCTGGCCCTTCGGGATACCCGAGCATGTCGGAGCCCGACGCGACCGTCATTCGAGGGGAAATCCGAGACTACCTGACTCGTCGTCCGGGCCCCCCCGACCTGGCGCTGGTGGTGAAGGTGTCCGACAGTTCGCTTCACGAGGACCGGGCGAAGCTGGCGCGTTACGCCTGGGAGAACGTGCCGGTGGCCTGGATCGTCGACCTGAACGCGAGGCGGGTGGAGGAGCATACCCGGCCGAGCGGCCCGGCCGAGGCGCCTGGATATCGCGAGGTCGCCTTTCACGAGCCTGGCCAGGAGATCCCGGTGACGCTGGACGGCCGCGAGGCCGGCCGGGCGTCGGTCGACGAACTCCTGCCTTGACGCCTGGTTGTGGCGAAGGCGAAAGACTCATAAGCGCATGCGTTGCCCCTGGCTGTTCGAGACCGAGGTGAACCCGAGATGGACGTGAGCAAGACCGAGGGGCCCGCCGTTGCGGACGAGGCTCTGGACCCGACGACGATGGCGACCAGTGAGGACGGCGACGGCCGGGGCTACACGGGGGCGAACATCCGCGTGTTGGAGGGGATCGAAGCGGTCCGCAAGCGCCCCGGCATGTACATTGGCGACACGACGTCGAGGGGGCTGCACCACCTGGTCTACGAGGTCGTCGACAACTCGATCGACGAGGCGATGGCCGGCTACTGCAAGCACATCCACGTCACGATCCACGCGGACGGATCGGTGTCGATCGTGGACGACGGCCGAGGCATTCCGGTCGACGTGCATGAGGACACCGGCAAAAGCGCGCTGGAGGTGGTGCTGACCAAGGTGCATGCCGGCGGCAAGTTCGACCACGACACGTACAAGGTCTCCGGGGGCCTTCACGGCGTGGGCGTGACGGTGGTCAACGCGCTTTCGGAATGGCTGGAGGCCGAGATCCACAGGGAAGGTCAGGTTTACCGGCAGGACTACGACCGCGGGGTGGCCCGTGGTCCGGTCCGCGCCGTCGGTCCCGCGAAGAAGACGGGGACGAAGATCACGTTCTTGCCCGACTCGCGCATCTTCCCGACGATCGACTTCGACCACGACGTCCTGGAACGTCGACTGCGCGAGCTCTCCTTCTTGAATCGTGGCGTGACGATCCGGCTGACCGACGAGCGCGGCGACGAGACGCGAGACTCCGAGTTCCACTCGTCCGGAGGGCTGGGGGAATACGTCGCCTACGTCAACCGGGCCCAGCGTGAGTTGCACCCTCCCGTGGTGCTGGCCGGTCGCGACGACGAGCGCGGCGTCGAGGTGGAAGTCGCGCTGCAATACAACGAATCGATCGGTGAAACGGTTTTTTCGTATTGCAACAACATCAACACGGTGGAAGGGGGCACTCACCTGACCGGGTTTCGAACGGCCCTGACCCGGACCCTGAACCACTACGCCAAGAACGCGGGACCGTCCCGAACCAGGGATCTGACGATCACCGGGGAGGATTTCA
>JBFWRA010000518.1:0-4522 GCA_050249155.1 Isosphaeraceae bacterium
GGAACTTCCACCGTCATCTTCGCGAGGCCGGGGGCGGGCTGAAAGAACGAAGATGGCCCGGTCCGTCGAGACGGGCCGGGCCGGGATGGTTCAGTGAATAAAGTCGGATCAATCAGAACGACCAGTTCGAGATCCCAGAGGGACTCGGCCCGCGAAACGGGTTCATGGCCTGAATAATGCCAACCGCCAGCAAAGTGGGTTTGGCAGGGATGAAAGGAAAGAATTGCGGCGGGCGGAATCGAACCGCCTACCTCCAGGTTATGAGCCTGGCGAGCTACCGGTGCTCTACACCGCAGTCCAATGGTAATGAGGTCCCCTCCCCAAGTCCAGTACCCACCAAAAAAAATTGGGCGATCTCCTCCGAGATCCCGAGATGAGGGGGCTGGTTGCGTCGTCCGAGCGCCGCGGGTCGCGGGTCGGCCCACTTTCCTTGGGGGCGAGAGATCCGGCGGCCGGCCACGCGGCGGGCTGAGAACCTTGAACGGTTCTTCGCGCAATGGCTTGCACGGAGGGTTCCGCTTCGACGACACTGGGGTGGTGCGCCGGGCCTCCGACGGGTCGCCCGGTCGATCCGCGCCCGAGTCCCCGCCGGGGACTGGCTCTTTCCACGGGCCGGTGATCGTTCTTCCGAGACGACCAGGCCAACGGTCCGCCGGAACCTCACCATGACGTCTCCCTGAGAGGCTGGGGCATCCCATGCGCTACCCGCTTCTGGTGCCCGACCTCCGCGAGCTCATCCGCGACGGCGAGGACGCCGCGCTACGCGAGTTCTTCAGCGATCACCACCCGGCTCGGATCGCCGAGATGATCGAGGACCTCGAGCCCGAGGAGGGGGACAAGGTTTTTCAGCTCCTCCCCGAGCGGGACCAGGCCGAGGTCCTGGGCTACCTCGAACCGGATCGGCAGATCCGAACCATCGAGGGGATCGCCCCCGCCTCCGCCGCCTGGCTGCTCCACCTGATGTCGCACGACGAGCGGGCCGACCTGGTCAACCGGCTCGACGAGGAGCACGTCGACCAGATCCTGCCCCACCTCGCCCAGGCCGAGCGCGACGACATCCGGCGTCTGGCCAGCTACGAACCGGGGACCGCGGGCGCGGTCATGACGACCGACTACGTCACCCTTCCTCCCAACCTGACCGTTCGCGAAGCCCTGGAACGGCTCCGCCACGAGGCCCCCGACCGCGAGACGATCTACTACAGCTACGTCGTCGACTCCCGCCGCAGGCTCATCGGCATCGTCTCGCTGAAGAACCTCATCCTCGCCAGGCCCGTCGCCAAGATCGAGGACGTCATGCAGCGTGACGTGATCTCGGCGACCGTCGACGAGGACCAGGAAGCCGTCGCCCGGAGCATCGCCAAGTACGACATCATCGCCATTCCGGTCGTCGACCAGGCCGAGATGCTCGTGGGGATCATCACCCACGACGACGCCATGGACATCCTTCGCCGAGAACAGACCGAGGACATGCTCGCCTTCGGCGGCGTCTCCCGGGACGTGGAGGCCGACGAGGAGTCCTACTGGCAGGCCAGACCCGCCGAGTCGGTCCGCAGGCGCATCGGCTGGCTCTTGCTCCTGTTCGTCGCCGGCACGATCACCCGGTCGGTCCTCGAACGGTTCCTCTGGGTCGACGAGCAGTTCAAACACCTGGGACTGGCCGCGTTCGTCCCCCTGCTGATCGGCACCGGGGGAAACGCCGGCAGCCAGACCGTCGGGACCATCATCCGGGGACTTTCGCTTGGCGAGATCACCCCGGCCGACACCCTCCGCGTGCTGGCCAGGGAGACGCTCAACGGGCTGCTGTTGGGTCTTCTGCTCGGAACGCTGGGGTTCCTCTACACCTGGGGAACGACGCGGGACAGGGCCGCCGCGCCTTTGGGAGGCGTGATCGGCCTGGCGTTGCTGGGGATCTGCGTCTGGGCGAACGCCGTGGGGGCCCTCGTGCCGCTGCTGGCCAGGCGCCTGAACATCGATCCGGCGATGGTCTCCGCTCCGATGATCAGCACCCTGGTGGACGCGACGGGCCTCTGCATCTTTTACGGCGTGGCGATCGTTCTTTTGATCCAGATCGCGAGCTGATCCTTAACGCCTGGCCGTCAGCGTCTGGCCGTTTCGCGACGGCGCTCCGAGGGGACCCAGGATCTCACGGAGCACGATGGGACCGGTCAAGCCGTCCGCCAGGGACTCGTAGGTCAGCCGGATTCGGTGAAGGATCACGTCCTCGGCCAGGGCGAAAAGGTCTTCTGGAATCACATAATCACGCCCCAGGATCAGCGCCCTGGCCCGCGCGCCCTTGATCAGGGCGATCCCGGCCCTCGGACTGCACCCCAGCTCGATCGCGGGGTGTTCCCGAGTCCGGCGGACCACCTCCACGACGTGATCGGTGAACGTCTCGGAAACGTGGACCTCATGCACCGCTTCCATCGCCTTGACGAGGTCCTCCACCGTGCCGACGGGGGCCCCTTCCATCACGTCGAACTCGGTGCGGGCCACCGCGCCCCGATCCTCGCGACGCACCCCCAGCGCCGCGTTTCGCTGGAGGACTTCCTTCTCCTCGGCGGGGGAAGGGTAGGTCAGCCGGTGGCACAGCATGAACCGGTCGAGCTGCGCCTCGGGCAGCTCGAACGTTCCGCTCTGCTCGATCGGATTCTGCGTGGCGATCACCAGGAACGGAGCGGGCAGTTTGAAGGTCTCGTTTCCGATCGTCACCCGGCGCTCCTGCATCGCCTCCAGCAGGGCGCTTTGCACCTTCGGAGCGGCCCGATTGATCTCGTCGGCCAGCAGCAGGTTCGTGAAAACGGGCCCCTTGTGCGTCCGGAATTCGTTGGTCCGCTGGTCGAGGATTTCCGACCCCAGGATGTCACTGGGCAACAAGTCCACGGTGAACTGAATTCGGCTGAACGCCAGTTCGATCGACTTGCCAAGCACCGCGACCAGCAGCGTCTTGGCCAGTCCCGGAACCCCTTGCAGCAAGAGGTGTCCACCCGTGAACAACGCGATCAAGAGCCGCTCGACCACCACGTCCTGTCCGACGACCACCGTGCCGACGCGCTGCCGAACCGACCGGACGAAATGGGCCGTCTCCTCGCTCGACACGCCGCCGTGACCCTTCTCACTCATTTCACGTTCCCCGAGGCACGGAAATCGGGCTCGGCCCGACCATCGGACAACCGTAAGGTCGCATCATAAAGGGCCGGGACTCCACTCCGCCAGCATTATTCCGAAACTCCTCGGACCCCCGGTTCGGGGCGCTTCGCGCGAGCGTCGCCGGTCGTCGCGTCTGGACGGGGCGGGTCGTGATTGGCAAAATGAAGTGATTGCCCACCGAATCCACCAGGGTGAGACGATGCCCAACCCCAATCGCCCCCTGCTGGCCTTCCTCCTCTCGGCCCTGATCGTCGGGAACGCGAGCGCCGCCAGCCCCAGCGACGAACAGGACCGATTCTTCGAGACCAAGGTCCGGCCCGTCCTTGCCGAGCACTGCCTGAAGTGCCACGGGCCCGAGAAGTCGAAGTCGAACCTGCGCCTGGACTCCCTGGCGGGCGCGGTCGCGGGGGGGGACTCCGGCCCCGCCGTCGTGCCGGGCAATCCCTCCGAGAGCCTGCTCGTCACCGCGGTGACTCACGAGGACGACGTCCTCAAGATGCCCCCCTCGAAGAAGCTGCCCAGGTCGATCGTGGAGGACCTCACCCGTTGGGTCGCCTCGGGCGCTCACTGGCCGGGCTCGGCCGCGGCCGAGCCGGGAGCCGCCGACGCCGCGCCCCCGACCCGACGGCCTGGCCTGGCCATCACCGAGAAGGACCGAAACCATTGGGCTTTTCGACCCGTCGAACGGCCGGTCGTCCCCGAGGTGAGCAGGCCCGACTGGGTCGCGAACCCCATCGACGCGTTCATCCTGGCGAAACTCGACGCCAGGGGGTTGTCGCCCAACCCGCCAGCCGAACCCCATGAACTGATCCGACGTGTCCACTACGACCTGACCGGCTTGCCACCCTCCCCGGCCGAGGTCGACGCCTTCATCGCCGATCACAGCCCGGACGCCTACGCGAAGTTGATCGACCGACTCCTCGACTCGCCCCGCCACGGCGAGAAATGGGCACGGTTCTGGCTCGACCTCGTCCGGTTCGCCGAGACCAACAGCTACGAGCGGGACAACCCCAAGCCCAGCGCCTGGCGGTATCGCGACTACGTCATCCGTTCCTTCAACGCCGACAAGCCCTATGACCGGTTCGTCCGCGAACAACTCGCCGGCGACGAGCTGCCTGACGGCGGGAACGACGGGGTCATCGCCACCGGTTACTACCGTCTGGGCATCTGGGACGACGAGCCGACCGACCGCGTTCAGGCCAAGTTCGACGAACTGGACGACGTCGTCGCCACGACCGGCCAGGTCTTCCTCGGGCTGACCATCGACTGCGCCCGATGCCACGACCACAAGCTCGACCCCATCCCCCAGTCCGATTACTACCGCCTGCTCTCATTCTTTCATAACATCAACCATTACCGGAACGGGGGCCCGACC
>JBFWRA010000519.1:0-4522 GCA_050249155.1 Isosphaeraceae bacterium
AGACGGTCGGCGATCCCGAACTTCTGGTCGGCCACGCCCGGTTGCTCGCCCAGGAGTGCCTTCCCAGGCTCATCGCCGGGCACCGGCTTCCGAGCCTGGAGACCGATCCCGACCCGAGCGGGCTGACCGCCCCCTCGGCCTACCGCACCCCCTCGGAGTCTGGGCCCGTCGCCGCGCTCGCCGCGCTTCTCAGCCTGACCTTATGGGCGGCGTCCTGCCTGGCGATCATTGGGGAAGTCATGAAGGGGAGGGAACTCCCCTCACGACTGGTCGCGGGCGGGCTCTTGATTTCGGCCCTGGCCACGCTCGCCGGTTTCGTGTTGAATCGGAACATCTTCAACTCCGACAACTATCGGTACCTCGTCACGCTCCTGGTCCCCTGGTCGGTCGGGTTCGGCCTGCTCATGAGCGAGGCGTGGCGGCGCGGACTCGGGGCGAGAGTGGTCGGCCTGGTCGTGACCCTCGCCTTCGCGTCGTTGATGACGGCCGACCTCGCCTCCTGGTATGCTCGGTTCGGGTGGATCGACGCCCAGTATCGGCCCTTGGTGGCCGCGGAGGAGGATCCGCTCTCGCGTTGGCTGGCGGAGCATCCCCAGGTCACCTGGTTGGAGGGAGGCTACTGGGACGTCTACCGGCTGGCGTTCCTGACCGGCGGTTCCGTTCGAGGGACTCCGTTTCCGATTTATCCCAACCGATTTCCCGAGTGGCGGCCCTCGCCAGTCGAGGGGCGCGTCCTGATCGGCAGGTCGACCCCCGAGAGCGCCCCGTTTCTCGATCGGTCGTTGCGCGCCGGCGGGAAAGTCGTCTTCAGGGCTCGCGGCGCGACCGTCGTCGAACCGCCGGCGTCTCTTCCCTGATCCCCACCAGTCATTGGAGCGAGCGTGGTGTCGAGGTCGTCGATCGGGGAGGAATCGGCCTGGCGGACCGGGACGCCAGGATGGGGACGTGGCGACCTCCTCGCGCTCCTGGGATGGTCGGCGGCCGTTCTGCTGATCTTCTGGGACGCCGCGACCCTCCGCGAGGCGTTCTTCTACTTCGACGTGACCGAGATCAACTATCCCTATCGGGACTTCCTCGCCCAGGAAATGAAGCTCGGCCGGTTCTCCCGGTGGTTCCCTGGACTGTATTGCGGGATGCCGCTGTTCAGCGAGAGCCAGGCGGGCTACCTTCACCCGCTCAAGCCGCTGCTCTATCCCTGGATGGCGACCTGGAAGGCGTTCAACCTCGACACGATCCTCTCCGTCTGGCTGACTGGGCTTGGCGCGTACGGCTGGCTCCGCCGGCACGTCGGACCCGCGGGAGCGCTCACCGGCGCGGGGATCTTCGGGTTCAGCGGCTTCGTCTGGGCGCACTTGATCCACACGAGCATGAACAACGCCCTGACCAGCGTGCCGTTCGCGGTCTGGGCGCTGGAGTGGGCCTGGCGATCGCGGAGAATGGCAGGCGTCGCGCTCGGGGCGTTGGCCATCGCCTTCCAGGTCTTCGCGGGTCATCTTCAGGACACGATCCTGACCGCCGGTCTACTGACGATCTACGGGCTCTACCGGGCGGCGACCGAGCGGACCTGGGCCGCCAGGCGTTCCGTGCTGGGTCGGACCGCCCTCCTCATCACCCTGGGGATGACCCTGGCGGCCGTGCAGTGGGTGCCTTCCAAGGAGTTGCTCGACCGCTCGCCAAGGGCCGGGGGCCTCTCCTGGCAACAGTTGACCTATGGCTCGTGGCATCCGGAACTCCTGCCCACGCTCGTCGTCCGCGAAGCCTACGGCACCCGAGCCCGCGATACCGACTGGATGGACGGGTTCTACCCCTATCATGAGATGAACGCCTACCTTGGCCTCACCGCGATGGCGCTGGCCGTCGTGGGCGCCTCCGCCAGCAGGGATCGCTGGGTGGCCTTCTGGGTGATTCTCACGGGGGTCGGGGCGACGCTGATGCTTGGTAGATTCACCTTCGTGATGGACCTCGCCCACAAGATCCCCGTCGTGGGCAGCTCGCGAATCCCCGTCCGGTTTCACCTGTGGGTGTCCCTGGCGGTCGCGGCGCTCGCGGCCGTGGGGGTGGACCGGCTCTGGCAGGGGGGGGGCGTCCGGCTCCGAGGGGCCCACGCGCTGGTCCTTGGTATGGTGGTCGCCTCGGTGCCGATCCTTCTGGCCGTCTATTCGCCCGCGTTGACCGACTCGGGGCGATGGACCGACCCCTACCATGTCAACCGTTTTCAATGGCTTCGCGAGGAACTGACCTGGGGGTCGCTGCGAACCCTGACCGTCACCACTCTCGGCCTCACCGCCATGAACCTGGCCGCCCGATCGCGAGGAGGGATCGCGAGGCGATGGGCCTGCTCCACGCTTCCCCTGGTCGTGATCGCCGACCTGCTCGGAGCGCACTGGCGAGACGCGCCCACGGTTCCACCGAGTTACTGGACCCAGCCCCCCCTCAGCGCCCGCGTCCTCAAGGCCGATCCAGGGCTCACCCGGGTCTTCGGCCTGGCCGATCGATCGGCCGGGGAGCCTGGCTACGCCTCGGAACCGGTCGACTTCCTGCCGATCCGCGACACCCTGGGTTGGAGCCTACCCCCGGTCTGGGGTCTGGCATCCTCGAAGGGGGAGACTCCCATCATTCCCAGGCGTTCCAAGGAGTTCACCGACCACGCCGGCATGGGAGCGGTCCGGTTCCAGCTTCAGTCCGTCAGCCACCAGGTGACCGGCAGGAAGTCCCCCGCGCCGTTCGAAAAACCCCAGGTGGCCGGCACCGCGTTGATTCACCGGGTTCCCAACGTGCCGCCCAGAGCCAGGCTCGTCGGTCGACCGTTTTACGCCAGGGACGAAGCCGACGCCATCGCCGCGATCGACCTGCTGGGCCCACGGATCGGAGAGCGCCTGGTCGTCGAGGACCCCGATCGACCGCTGCCGGAAACCGCCTCCCCCACCGGCGTCGCCAGGATCACGGTCGACGACCCCGAACATGTCGTCGTGGAGACCGATTCCACGGACCCCGCCTATCTCGCGCTCGCCGACACCTTCGACCCTGGCTGGTCCGCGACGATCGACGGCACCCCGGCCCCGATCCGCCCGGCCTGGCTGACCTTCCGCGCGGTCTTCCTGGCACCGGGATCCCACCGGGTCGAGTTTCGTTACCGCCCGGCGGGGTTCCTGACTGGCCTTTCCGTGACGTCGGCCGGCCTTCTCCTCGCCCTGGGATCACTGCTTTGGCGTCGCCCGGGGCCGGAACTCCTGGCCGAGCACGGGAATGTGGCCTGGCCAGAGCGTTGGCCGCGTTGGGGCACGCTGGCGATCGCGATCGTGATCGTGGTCTCGACGCTGGGCCCCCCGTCCGGCGGTTGGCGTCTTCAGTCGCGCTGGGACGACAGCTTCCACGCGTTCACCTGGGGGGCGGGGATCGAGGCGATGCGCACCGTCTCCCCAGGCTGAGTCCGCTCGTGTCGGCCTTCGGCAAGGGGATTGCAATTCACGGGGAGATCGCCTAAGATCTCGAACTTCCAGAGTTCGGATTCACAACACAAAGGCTTTGATGACAAGGCCGGCGGTCTTGGGGCGTGCGATGTCGATCACGAAGGAGAAAAAGTCGGAGATCATCGGTGCCTTTGGTCGTGGTGAGAAAGACACGGGGTCGCCCGAAGTGCAAATCGCGTTGTTGACCGCGAGGATCACCGACCTCACCGAGCATTTCAAAAACCACGCCAAGGACCACGCGAGCCGGCGCGGCCTGCTGATGATGGTCTCCAAGCGTTCCAGCCTGCTGAAATACCTCCGATTGACCAACCGCAAAAGCTATCTCGAGGTGATCGGCCGACTGGGCATCCGTAAGTAAGTCGGTAACCCGCCCAGGAGGCGAGGCTCCTCACCCGGGCCTCGTCCCTTGGGGCGATTGAGTCTCGGCCGTCGGTCTCGCCCCCCGTCCGGGTTGATCGGACGCCTGACGTCGCGATCACCCTCAAGGCTTCCGGCCAGTCCGGCGTGACCCGCGCTGACGGAGTAGCCGATCTCCCGTCCGACGGACTCATGGATTCCGAGTCGGTCGGCCTCTCCCTCAGGCGATCTCCACGTTTCCGCACCCGGGTTGACCTCCGATCGCCCCAACGCCCCGCCGGCGAAACCAGGTACATTTCATGTCAAGCACTCCGACAGCCCCGCGCCGACCTGTGACCGTCGAGCGCACCATCGGGGGCAAGGTCGTCTCGATCGAGACGGGCCGCCTCGCCAAGCAAGCCCACGGCGCCGTGGTCGTCCGCCTGGGCGACACGATGAGCCTGGTGGCCACCGTCTCCGGACCCGGCCGCGAAGGACTCGACTTTTTCCCGTTGACCGTCGACTACCGCGAAAAAGTCTACGCCGCGGGGAAATTTCCCGGCGGTTTCATCAAGCGTGAAGGACGACCCAGCACCAAGGAAATCCTCACGTCTCGACTGATCGACCGCCCGATCCGCCCCCTCTTTCCAGAGAACTTCCGCGAGGAGGTACAGATCCAGGCCGGTCCGATCTCCGCGGACCGCAAGAACGACTCC
>JBFWRA010000520.1:0-4515 GCA_050249155.1 Isosphaeraceae bacterium
CCTCCCGATCCTACATCCGGCCGTAGAGCTTGTTGAACATCTGGTAGGGGTCGTCGATCGGGGCGACCGGCTTGTTCGGGCCGGAGTAGACCATCCGGGTCCACGTGTCGGCCCGCTCGGGAACCATCACGCCGAACTCCAGCGAGCCGAACCGGGTGCGCGTCTCGGGAGACTTCTGGAGGTGGTTCTTGATCTCCTGGTCGATCGAGATCCCGCTCGCCCAGCCGGCGGGGGTGTGGGACCCCCCCTGGATGTTGCCTGGGAACAGCTCGATGCCGGTCAAGAGGCAGCCGATCCCCCGCATGTGGTTGTCGCCGTCACCCCGCACCTTGTCGCAAACCCCATGCAAGACCAGGGTTCGCTCGCGGAACGGCTCCAGCGGGGAAAGGCTCTCCTTCAGGGTGTAACACGGGCCTTCCTCGTCCGGCCAGAAGGTCCTGGGCACGATCCCGTTCGGACTGAACAGGACGACCAGCCGGCGCTTACGGACGGACTGGTTGGCGAACCCGAGGCTCGGCAGGTTCAGTAGAAACGGCAGGGCCGCCGCCCCGATGCCAAGGTCGCGAACGAACTCACGGCGGTTGCGTTTCCAAGCCATGTCGAAGCCTCCGGTCGGGTCAAGGTCTGTGCGTTGAGTTGGGTTCGTTTGGTCATCGATTCGGTCTGGAGTCCGTTCATTCCGCGCGAGGGGTCGACGCCGGTTCTCCACGTCGCAGGGCCGACTTCACGGCGATCTCAACGAGCAGTTCGCGAACGCGGCAGCCGTTCTCGTCGAACCGTTTCCGCAGGTCGGGACTGGCGTCGGGACCGAACGCCCGGATCGGCTGCCGGACGAGGAACTGGAACAGTTGTTCGACGAACGCCACGCGGGTCTCGTCGGTCTCGGCGAGGAAGGCGGCCAGGTCGCCCGCGCCTTCGAAGGTCACGGTCTCTCCCGAGCGGGTCTGGTAGGTCCCCGAGGAGTCGACCGGGCGGTCGTTCTCCCGTTCTCGATATCGGCCGATGGCGTCGAACCGTTCCAGCGTGAATCCCAGCGGATTGATCAGGTTGTGGCAGGTCGCGCAGGAGACAGGCCGGGTCTGCAAGGCGACCCGTTCCCGGGTGGTCAGGCCGGGGTGAAGGTCGGCTGGGATCGGCGCGGCGGCTTCCGGCGGTGGTCGCAAGGCCCTGCCCAGCACGCTCCGGGCGAGGAAGACCCCGCGATGGATCGGCGAGCTGGACGACGTATACGCGAACGTGGCCAGAAGATACGGGTGGGAGAAGACCCCGGCGCGGGCCTCGGGTTCTAGCGCGACCTTGGTGAACGGGGCGTCGGCGGGCAGATCGCCGCCGTAGATCGCCGAGAGCCTGCCGTTGAGGTACGTCGTGTTCCCGGTCAGGAGCTGGCGGAAGTCGGATGACTCTCCCCAGACCGCCTCTTCGAGAAAGAGTTCCAGCGAGGTGCGCAGGTCCGCGGCCACCGCCGCGTCGAACCCTGGGAAGCGCTCCGGGTCTTTCGAGAGGTCCGGCGGCTGGTCGACCCGAAGCCACTGAAGGAGGAACTCGCGCACCTTCGATCGCGATCGAAGGTCGCCGACCATCCGCTTGGCCTGCGCGGTCACCTGCTCGACGGTGGAGAGCCCGCCCTGACTGGCGGCCTTGAGCAAGGGTTCGTCGGGGATCGAGTCCCAGAGCGCGAAGGACAGCCGAGAGGCCACGTCGTGGGGGTCGGGGGTCGGGCCAGGGTCTCCGCCCACCTCGTGGTAGAGAAATCGGGGCGACTTCAAGGTCAGAAGCACGACCCGCTTGACGGCGGTCTCGGGGGTCCTGGCCTCCTGGAACTGCCGGTCGACGTAAAGCTCGGCGAGGCTGTCGGAGACCGGGCGGCGGAAGGCGCGTTCGACGAACGTCCGGCAGAACGCCTTGAGCTTCCCGACGCGGTCGGAGTCGGACTCGCCCACCCCGGAGAGGGCGCGGAGGTTGGCCAGAACGTGGGCGGCCGTCTCGATGGCGGCGTCGGTGGTGGCGTTTTCCCAGGCCCTGGAGACGGTCGTCCCACGCTCGTAACCGACGCTCCGGTCGTCGGGGGGGAACGGAGTCGTCACCACGAAGGACTCGGGGTTTCGGTCGGTCGAAAGGCAGCGCTCGGGGATGACCTCGACGGCCTTGCCGGGGGGCGTCCAGAGCAGGGCGATCGACGCTTGCACCGGCTTCGGCTTGCGTTTCTGTTTCTTGGAGTCGTCGACTCCTTGCTTGGCCTTGGAGAATTCCAGGCGGATCGGGTAGGCGCGGCCGCCGAGCAGTCGGATCGAGGCGCGGTATTCCTTGTCGTCGCCCGATTTCACCCAGGCGTCGATCAGGGGGGTCCTCGTGTCGTTGACCCAGAGTCTCGCGGCGTGCTCGGTGCGCACGATGAACTCGTGTTCGCCGGAATCCTGGGCGAGGACCGACCCTTCCCATCGAATCGAGAACTCGACCGGGTCGAGCTTCTCAGGGTCGGGGCTGGATTCTTGAAAGTCGAAGGAGACGGTCGGGTCGACGCGGTTGAGGACGCGGTCCCCGCCTCTCATGCGTCGCCCTTTGTAGTATTCGGCCTTGAGACCGCGCTCGTCCCCCCATTGGACGTCGGGCCGGAAGGTGCCGACGAGGTCGGTGAGGGCGTTGCGGTATTCGCGGACGGTCAGCCTGGCGAGTTCGACCCTGGGGGGCGCGTTGCGGGCCTGGGCGACCCGCGAGTAAAAGGCGTCGTGAATATAGGTCGCGACCGCTCTGGCGTCTTCCGCGACGCAAGCCTCGGGGTCGTCCTCGGGCATGGTCTTTTCGATCAGGCGGGTCAGTTGGTCGATGGAGCGGTCGCCGACGAGGGCGCGCGGATAGTCGTCCGGAGTCCCCTCGCCGTTCGTTCCGTGGCAGGAGACGCAGAGTTTTTGATAGATCCGG
The DNA here is from genome assembly GCA_050249155.1 of Isosphaeraceae bacterium. Classification (GTDB taxonomy): domain Bacteria; phylum Planctomycetota; class Planctomycetia; order Isosphaerales; family Isosphaeraceae; genus JBFWRA01. Next base: position 2,920 of record JBFWRA010000520.1, read on the forward strand.
GCACCTGGGCTGGAGCTTGGGTTCGTTTCGTCAGCGCGGGCGGGTGAGGCGGAGGCGATGATCACGACCGCGACCAGGCGGGGGATCGCGCGTCGCCTGCGATCACGAGTGGCGTGGGTCGTCATGGCGGAACCTTACTGGGTTCGTTCCGTGGGGAAGGCCGGGCGGCCCGCCAAGTCTCCGAGCCGGGCGCGTCCCTCAGTTCGACGGGGAACGGTCGACAGGATCTCGGCGAGGGGGTTGGCGTCTCACTCTCGGGGAGGAGCGTCCAAAGTCACCACCCGGGGCGGGTTACCTCCACGATATGATTGTAACCAGCCTCCCACCTTCGGCCAATCGAAAAAGCCGGGCGGGTTGAACTCTCCGAACCGGTCGGGGTCGAGCGGGTGGGTTCCTGATCTCCCTACCCAGGTTTCGCGACTCCGGTTTCACGACTGGTCCGTTCGCGTGTTTTCGCGGCGACCAGAGACGGGGACGGCCCGCGCATTCCCCTTGACGTCACGTGGGATATGGCCCATAAGTCCGCCCCAAAGACCGAACCCACCAGACCCCTCGAACCGGAGCGAAGCGGGTCGCGTTGAAAGGAAGGCGGATTCGTGGAGCCTCTTGACGCCGAACTGACGGAGATTCTGAAGCGGGCCGAGTCGGACCCAGGCCTGTCGGAAGCCCGAGCCCAGTACCGATCGCTGGGCATCCAGAGTTGGCTGACGGAGCCGCAGCAGGCCCTGCTTTTCTGGCTGGGCGCGTTCCTTCCTGGAGACGGGCGGCTCGTGGAGGTCGGCTCCTTCCAGGGGGGTTCGGCCTGCTTCCTGGCCGCCGGACTGAAGCGGCGCGGGCACGGCCGGCTCACCTGCATCGACCCGTTCCTGGGCGCGCCTCCCTGGCTGGGCGCGGGGCCTCACCAGCATACCTTGAAGATCTTCCGCAAGACGATCGATTCCAGTGGAGTCGCCGACTGGGTGGAGCCCCGCGTGGGTGACTCCGCCGCCATCGCGGCGGTCTGGCCGGGCCAACTCGTCGACGCTGTGTTCATCGATGGCGATCATTCCTTCGAAGGCGCGCTCAAGGATTTCGAGGCCTGGCTGCCCAAGGTCAAGCCAGGCGGAATGATCCTGCTCGACAACACCATCGACTGCCCTGGCGTGACCCGACTGGACGAGATGGTCCGGACGCTCGACTCGGTGAAGTTCCTCGGCTCCCTCGGCCCCTCCGGACTGGTCGCCTACGTGAGGACCGACTTCCCCGCCTGGGAAAGCCTGGAGCAACTGAGCCGAGCCTGCGCGGAGCGGGGCCACTTTCGGCCCTGGGACATGAACCGACTCCACGAGGTCGGCCTGCCACCCCATTACCTTCGGTCGAGGACCTGGCCCGCCGGTTCGGAACTCGACGAACCCTACCAGCTCGCGTTCCTCGCCCGCTGCCGCGCGGGCGACTTCGGCTATACCAGGCGAAGCGATCCCCAGGACCGGCGGGTCATCCGGGCGCTCTGGAAGGACCGGGGTGAGGGAAACCTCGTTGAACTCGGAGGATTCGCCGACCGTTGCCGAACTCTGTTCTCCGACCCAGGGCCCCGGTTTGGCGTCATCCTCTGCCACT
>JBFWRA010000521.1:0-4513 GCA_050249155.1 Isosphaeraceae bacterium
TCGACCTGGCGTTCCAGCGCGAGGTCCAGTGTTCGACGGTTGGCCAGGCCGGTCAGGGGGTCCTCCTCCGCGAGCATCCGGACCTGTTCGTAGGCCCTTTCCAGGGCGACCCACGCGCTGGCGTCTCGAAATACCTCCAGGGCCCCCGCGATCGTCCCGTCCTCGCTGGACACGGGCATGACGTGGACGTCGACCACGACCCGTTGACCGTCCTGACGATGGATGACCGCTCGGCCCTGATACGAGGACCCCTCCTCGATCGCCGCGGACAGGGGACAGACCGTGGTTCCAGGCTGGCCGCCTCGCCTGGCCGTGTGATCGACCGGATCGGCCTGGACGCGCTGGGCGACCCACTCCTCGCGCGAATACCCGGTGATCCGCTCCGCCGCCTTGTTCCAGAAGAGGATTCGGCGCTCGGTGTCGACGAGGACCACGCCATCGGGAAGGTCTTCGAGGACTCGTTGAAACAAGTCGGGCGAGAGGTGAGGTGGGCCAGACGATGGAGCCGGTGCTTCCATAGATCTTCTGAAACGCCTCACCCGTGGGAAAGACGCCCTCAAATGCCCCGTTGGGATCGAGGCGACGGCGAACCCCGAGCCGAGAAGTTCCTTCGTGTGGTTACGGAGGACGCCTGGTCGCATGGAGCGTCTCGGCGAAAACCCGTCTCCATCGACGGATTTTTCCTCGCGAGGCGTGACCGCCTTTCGATCGACTCATTGTAGTCGCTCCGGGGAGAAGAGCGGAGTGGGAATCGACGAGGAATCGGGCACGGGGTGTTTTCAAGAGGCCGGGCGCGTTGGAATAGACGGGCCCGCCGATCGTCGGGTACCGTTCGTTGCGATTCGGCACGACGGCGGGAAAGACCAACAGCCGGAGGAGTCGCGTGATGGACAGCAGCCTGAGACGTCGACGGTTCTTGCAATCGGCCTCGGCGCTGGGGATTGGCGCGGGGCTGGGTGACTGGGCGTTGCTCAGCGGAGTCACTCCCGCGCGCGCCGGGATGGTCGTCAGCCCGGAGGCCGTCCGGCTCCGTCCCGAGATCGAGCCGGTGGTGCGTTGGATCGAGGAAACCTCGCGCGACCGGGTTTTCGAGACGGCCGTCGACCGACTGAGGAAAGGGCTGTCCTACCGCGACCTGATGGCGGGGCTCTTTCTCGCCGGCATTCGCAACGTCAAGCCGCGCCCCGTCGGCTTCAAGTTCCACGCGGTCATGGTGATCAACTCGGCCCACCTGCTGGGCCAGACCGCGGCGGAGGAGGACCGGTTGCTTCCCATGTTCTGGGCGCTTGACAACTTCAAGAATTCGCAGGCGCAGGACGTGAAGGAAGGGGACTGGACCCTGGGTCCGGTGGACGAGTCGCGGGTCCCCCGTCCGCGCAACGCCCTGAGCGAGTTCGTCAAGGCGATGGACGCCTGGGACGCCGAGGCGGCCGACGCCTCGACCGCGGGTCTCTGTCGAGCCGAGGGGGCCGCGACCACGATGGAGGCGTTCTGGCGCGTCGCCGTGCGCGACCAGCGCAACATCGGCCACAAGCCGATCTTCGCCATGCAATGCTGGCGGACCTTGCAGGCCGTCGGCTGGCAACACGCCGAGCCTGTGCTTCGCTCGCTGGCCTTCGGCCTGCTCGACCTTCAAGGGGACGACCGCGCCGTGCCGGTGGGACCTTACGAGGCCAACCTCGCCAACGGCAAGTCGTTCCGGGAAGACTGGCAGGCGGGCCGGGCCGACGCGTCGGCCACGCGAAGCTTGCTCGCGGCGATCCGCCAGGCCGACGCGGAGGGGGCCTCCGCCGAGGCGACCAAGCTCATCAACGACGGCGTCTCCCCCGATTCGATCTGGGACGCGGTGGTGCTCTCAGCGAACGAATTGTTGATGCGAACTCCGGGCATCGTGGCGATCCACGCGATGACCTCGGCCAACGCCCTCCACTTCATTTACAACGCCAGCGGCGACGAAACCACGAGGAAGCTGGCCCTGTTGCAGGCCGTCGGCTGGCAGCCGCTGTACCGAGCCCGAGCCAAGCCCCCCACCGAGCCCTCCATCGACGCGCTGGAAGCCGCCGCGCCCGGGGAAAAAGGGGCCGAGGCCGTCGGCGCGATCTTCGACGCCGTCGGCAAGAGCCGACTCGACGCCGCGCGGATGGCGGTGGGCTACCTCGCCGAGGGAGGTTCCACCGAGGCGATCTTCGACGCTGGCCGTCGCCTGATCTTCCGCAAGGGGCGAGATAGCCACGACTACAAGTACGGCGCCGCGGCCTGGGAGGAATGCGTTCTGGCCGCCGACCCGAAGTGGCGCGCCCCCCTGGCCGCGGCCGCCCTGTTCAACCTCCCGGGATCAAGCACCCCCGACAGCCCCCTGATGGACCGCGCCCGAGAGGCCGTGAAAACCGTCCTGGGCTGAGCGGTCAACCGATGGGTCGCGCACCCGCGGGAAGGGTGCCCGGGTCGGCACGCGCCGTTTCGTCCCAACCTCGGGAATCTGGGGCGTCGCGAGCCTCGCCGCCAGGCACCCTTCGCCACCAGGTGCGAACCGTGTGTGTACCGCTCCGAGGAACAAGCCGAGAATCACTTCCCGATTTTTGGAGTAAGCCAAGGGTGCCACGTGGTTCGGTCCTCCGAACCCGTGCCGTTGGCCACGTCCGAACCCCCACAGGTTCGGAGTCCCGAACCACGTGGCACCCTGATCCATCGACAAACCGGGAAGTGATTCCCAGCCTATTCCTGAAGGCGGATGATACGATCAAGGGGTCGAACGCCGCGCGGGCTCTCGGCCCCGCCGATTTCCAGGAAACGACTCCCGACTCCTTTGACACCACAACAGCCAAGGATCTTCCGAGATGACCGCGCCGAACACTCCGGGCCCCGCCAACCCTGGCACCGACGCCGAAACCCTCCGCGCCCGGATCGAGGAATGCGTCCGACTCCTCAAGGCGACCCGCCACCTGGACCCGGAGGCCCAAAAAGCCCTGGCCGAACTCCTCCGAGAGATGGCCCAGGACCTTCACCCCGACGACGACCCCGAACATGCCGGCCACCTCGTGGCCAGCTCCGCCGCGCTGATCCAGGCCCTCCACGACCAGCAAGACGCCGGCTTCATCGCCTCGGCGAGAACCCGACTGGAGGAAGCCACCGTGCGAGCCCAGGCCGAGGCCCCCGTGGTCACCGGGTTCGTCCGCCGACTCATCGACGCCCTCGCGGGGATCGGAGTGTGACCTGACGCGACACGCTTCCCGCCTCGCCGCCGCCTGAATCGCGAGGAGGCCCTGGCGTTCGAACGAGCGATCCGAGCATGGACGGGAAGATCCCGACCCGCTTTTCCCGGTTCGCCTGAGGATCGCTTCCATGCCGGTCTCGACGACTCATTCGAGGATTCCGTTACCGCTGAAGCTGGCCTACACGGCCTTCGTGGCGGTTCTCGTTCCGTATTACTGGGTGACCTATTCGCCCTGGAACTTCCTTTTCTTCTGCGACGTGGCCCTGCTGATGACCCTGGTGGCGATCTGGCGTGAGGACGCGCTGCTGGCCAGCGTCGCGGCCGTCGGGATCACGTTGCCGCAATTCCTCTGGGTGCTGGATTTTCTGGCGATGGGTCGGATCGTGGGGCTCGCGAGCTACATGTTCGACCCGAAGATCCCCTTGTTCGTCCGGGGACTCTCGTCGTTCCACGGCTGGCTGCCCTTCCTCCTGCTCTGGATGGTGTTTCGACTGGGATATGACCGCAAGGCCCTGGTCCTTCAGATCGGTCTCACCTGGGCTCTCTTGCTGATCTGTTACCTGTTCGGACCCGTCCCCCCCGCGCCCGCGAGCGACCCGAACCTCGCCGTGAACGTGAATTACGTGTACGGCCCCGGATTCGAAGCGCCCCAGACCTGGATGCCTCCGCGACTCTGGCTCGGCCTGCTCATGGTGGGGTTGCCCCTGGCCTGCCACGTTCCCACGCACCTGGTCCTGCGACGTTGGATCGCCGGGCCCTCCCCGCGTTCGACCGCGCGGGTCGCCCAGGCGATTCCGAAGACGGAGGTGGACGCGGGAGGCCTCGTCACTCGCGAAGGTCGGCCATGAGGGCCCGGTAGGCCGCGACGGCCATCCGGTCGCAGGCTTCGTTCTCAGGGTGGCCACGATGGCCCAGGACGTGCGTCACCTGGACCTTGTGCGTGGCCATCAATTCGTCGAGACGTCGCCAGAGGTCGACGTTGACGACCGGCTTCAGCCGGTTTCCCTCCTTGCGCTGCCATCCTCGGGCTTTCCAGCCCTTCATCCATTCGCCGATTCCCTTGGCGACGTACTGACTATCGGTCACGAGCTCGACCTGGCAAGGCCGCTTCAGACTGGCCAGCCCCTCGATGACGCCGAGCAGTTCCATGCGGTTGTTCGTCGTGTGGGGCTCGGCCCCGGAGGCGTCGCGCACCTGGCCGCTGGCGGGATGTCGAAGGATGTACGCCCAGCCCCCGGGGCCAGGGTTCCCGCTACAAGCGCCATCGGTGTAGAGCCGGACCAGGTCCGGAGGCGCGGT
>JBFWRA010000522.1:0-4500 GCA_050249155.1 Isosphaeraceae bacterium
CATCGCCCTGGGCAAGGCGGTACCCCCCCGACCCGACGATGAGGGGACCGGCGAGTTGATCGTCCCTCCCACCCGGTTCGGAAACCCCCGCCAGAAGTATTCCGAGGCCGACGAGCTGCGCTACCTTTCGCCCGATCAGCTGGTCAAAACGACCACGGTGCCCCCTGGGTTCGCCATCGAGCCGTTCGCCGATGAGACGATGTTCCCGGAACTGGCCAAGCCGGTTCAATTGAACTTCGACTCCAAAGGAAGGCTCTGGGTCTCGTGCATGCCCACCTATCCTCAGTGGAAGCCCGGCGACGGCAAGCCGGACGACCGTCTGATCATCCTGGAGGACACCGACCACGACGGCAAGGCCGACGCCTGCAAGGTGTTTTACGACAAGCTGCACTGCCCGACCGGATTTGAATTCTGGAACGGCGGCGTCCTGGTGGTCGACCAACCCCGCCTCCTCTGGCTGAAGGACACCGACGGCGACGACAAGGCCGACGTGGTCGTCCACCTGTTGGACGGCTGGGCCAGCGACGACACGCACCACACCTGCGGCGCGTTCGAGTGGAACCACGGCGGTTCACTGCACATGCTGGAAGGCATCGCCACCAGCACCACCCTGGAAACCCCCTGGGGACCGCACCGGAGCCAGGGGTCCGGCGGAGCCTACGTGCTCGACCCGCGAACCCTCAAGATCCGCCAGTTCGCCCTGCCAGGCCAGTACAACATGTGGTGCTACGTCTTCGACGGCTGGGGACAGGGAATCGTCGGCGACGGCACGACCGCCAACCAGGCCTGGGACACCCCGCTCTCCGGGGCCCAGTTCCGCGGCAGGACCGGCCTGAACATGATTCTGAACAATGAGGGGATGAGGCCGGCCCTGGGCAGTGAGTTCCTCGTCTCCCGGCACTTCCCCGACGACGTGCAAGGTCAGTTCACCTACGCCTGCGTCATCAACATGAACGGCATGCCCCGATTCGCGATCAAGGACGACGGTGGCGGTTATCACGGCACCCGTTTGAAGCACCCCGACGGCTCGCCCGACGACCTGATCCGATCCACCGACAAGCACTTCCGACCCGCCGACCCGCAGATCGGCCCGGACGGGGCCCTCTGGTTCGGCGACTGGGCCAACGCCCTGATCGGGCACATGCAGTACAGCCAGCGCGACCCTAACCGCGACCATACCCGGGGTCGGATCTATCGGCTGGTCGCCAAGGGGCGTCCCCTGGTCACCCCCGTCACCCAGTTTGGCAAGTCGATCCCGGAACTCCTCGATCAGTTGCGCGAGTATGAATGGCGGACCCGCTATCGCGCCCGCCGAGAGTTGCGCGACCGGCCGGCCGATCAGGTCGTCGCGGCGGTCAACGCCTGGCTCGCGGAGCTGGACCCGAAGGATCCTGAGTATGAACGGCTCCGTTGCGAGGCGCTCTGGGTCTCGCAGTCGCATCACCGGCTCGACGCCGATCTCCTCTCCCGCGTCGCGAAAAGCTCGCCGGCCTTCCAGGCCAGGGCCGCCGCGGTGCGGATCGTCGCCGACGAACGCGAGTCCCTCTCCCAGGCGTTCGACCTGCTCGTCGCGGCCTCGAAGGACGAACACCCGCGAGTCAGGACCGAGGCGGCTCGGGGACTGAGCTTCTTCTCCGACGGCAGGGCGACCACCGCTCTGCTGGCGATGACGGAGGCCCCGGCCGACTACTGGTGCGACTACACGATTCAGCAAGCCATCGGCGCCTCCGAGCCGGTCTGGCGGGCCGACTACCTGGCCGGCCGACTCAACGCCGGACCGCGCGCCCAGAAGATGGTCAACCAGGTCATGTCCTCCTCGAGGGCGGGCGCGGCGGCCCTGCCGTTCCTCCAAACGCTCCTCAGCCAGCAAATCAAGCCCGAGGAGGAACGCGACAAGGCCCTGACGGGACTGGCGAGCCTGAAGGGGGACGTCAACCGAGGCCGCGAGGTCTTCGTTCGCAACTGCACCGCCTGCCACAAGGTTGGCAACGGAGAAGGGCGCGAGTACGGCCCGAACCTCGCCGGTGTGGCCAAACGGCTCGACCGGACCAAGATCGTCCAGTCGGTCATCGACCCGAACGCCGACGTCGATCCCAAGTATCGCACGACGATGATCGTGACCACCGACGGCGCGATCGTCTCCGGCCTGGTCGTGAGCGAATCGGCCGACGAGGTCGAGATCTTCGACGGCAAGGCCGTCCGAAAGATCCCGGTCAAGGAGATCGAGGAGCGCGCCTTGCGGACCCAGAGCAGCATGCCGGAAGGGACCGCCTCCACGATCGCCCCGTCCGAGTTCATCGACCTGATCGAGTACCTCGGGACGCAGAATCAGGACGTTCCCGCCGCCGACGCCAAGTGACGTGGCGGACGGATCGATCCGCCTGAACTCCGAACCGCGCGTGCCCCCGAGGCGTTTTGGACGCCTCGGGGGTTTTCGTCGCGCGGAGCGGAATCAGGCTCCCCTGTCCATGCCCCTCGCGAACTTCCTGAAGAGGGCGGGTAGGTCCTCCAGGGCGAACTGAACGCGGACGGCGCGTTCCTGAAACGCGATCTTGTTCATACCGTAGACTGCGGAGGTGGCCTCGTCCTGGCCGTAGGTTTTTCCGCCGGCTTCGAGGATCGCCTTGCAGCCCTCGACTCCGTCGCGGCCCATGCCGGTCATGATGATTCCCACGAGCGCCCCGCCGTAGATCTTCGCCGCGGCGGCGAAGAGCACGTCGACCGACGGCCTGTGACCACTGACTGGGGGTGAATCGTTGAGTTTGACCCGACAACTCGAAGCGTTCCCGATCAACGTCATGTGCCGGCCGCCCGGAGCGATGAGAATTCGGTTCGGGGAGAGCTTGTCCCCTTCCTCCGCCTCCTTGACGACGACCGAGCAGGTGCGGTTGAGCCGCTCGGCGAACACCGTGGTGAAGGTCGCCGGCATGTGCTGGACGATCAGCACGGGAGGGATCGGCGGGTTCACCAAGGGGAGCACGGCGCCCAGGGCCTGGGGTCCGCCGGTCGAGATCCCCAGCACCACGCAGGCCGCGGCCGCCGCGACGGTCCGAAGGTCGAGATCGGTCTCGGCCGAGTCGGACTTCGACTCGGATTGCGGGCGGTGGGCGATGGCGGAAGGGGGTTCGGGCGCGGGTGGCGTCGTCGAACGCGGGGAGGACCGTCGGGCCGGCCGGGCCGACGCCGCGCCCAGCACCTTGCCGATGAGTTGTTCACGGGCCTCGCGCAGTTGAGAAAGCTGGTTGCGGTCGGGCTTGGGGAGAAAGTCGATCGCCCCACGTTCCAGGGCGGCGAGGGTGACGTCGGCCCCTTCCTGAGTCAGCGCGCTGACCATCAGGACGGAGACGGGGTGGGCCGCGAGGAGTTCGGGCAGGATTTCCAGCCCGGTCCGGCCCGGCATGTTGACGTCCAGGGTCACGACGTCGGGGCGCAGGCGGATCACCTCGGCGATCGCCTCCTCCCCGTCCCTGGCGAAGCCGACGACCTCGACTTCGGGTGAGGTGCGGAGAAGGTCGGCCAGGAGCTTCCGGATAAGTGCCGAATCGTCGACGATCAGGACACGAATGCGTCGATCAGTGGGGCTCACCGCCCGCCTCGTTCGTCTCGGGTTTGTCAGCGTGTGGAGACGCGGTCTCGACCCGATGACGCACCTTGTTCAACAAGTTGAGAATCCGCTCGCGGTCGAACGGCTTGACGACGAAATCCATCGCGCCATCCCGGATCGATTCCATGAGCGTCTGCTTTTGGTCCAGCGCGGTGACCACGATGACCCTGGCCTGGGGATCGGCTGAGCGGATCTTCCGGAGGGCCTCGTTGCCGCCCATGACCGGCATGACGAGGTCCATGGTCACCAAATCGGGCCGATGCTCCTCATAAAGCGCCACGGCCTCCGCGCCGTTGGCGGCCTCGGCGGCCACTTCCCAACCGGCCTCCCTGGCGACGTCCCGGATAAGCTTCCGCATGATCATGGCGTCATCGACCACCAGAAGGCGTGGCATGGCTCCCCCTCGTCCGATCGAAACGACGCGAATTGACCTCGACTCTAACCGATCCCTCCGTTCAGGAGAACGCGAGACCTCCCCGGGTTCCCCATCGCGAACTGGACTGGGGTGCGAGGACGACGCCCAGGCCCCCTTAGAGATCATAATCCGCGCCCCCGGGAATCTTGACGGCGACGATCCCGGTGGCGGTGTGAAACGTCAATCGACGGCCCGCGGCCCCTCCCAGGTCCCGGGCGATCACGGGAACGCCCGCCAGGGCGAGGGCTTTCTCGACGGCCTCTTGATTTTGCCGACCGATATCCAGCGCGTTGCCGGTGGTCTGAAACATGCTCGCCCCGCCGAAGAGCTTCGCCGTCAATCGTGGCCTGATCAATCGGCCGGCGAGTCGATCCAGATCCTTGATGAGGGCGGGGATGGCGGTATCCGCGTACTTCCCGAGCTGGTCGGTGCTCCCCCGCGAATCCGGCAGGACCACGTGGGCGATTCCTCCGAACTTCTC
>JBFWRA010000523.1:0-4499 GCA_050249155.1 Isosphaeraceae bacterium
TTCATGGCTCGCTTGGTTTTGAAATGATTCGAGAGTGTGCCGCGTGGTTCTCAACTTGGAGATAGGTGGGAACACCCCGCGTTCCGGACCGTAGATGAGAGTTGGTGCCAATACCATTCGACGTGTCACGGGGCTGGGGAATCGAGCGAGTCCTCGACGCGATTCGCCCATCCGAACCCGTGACTTGGGTTCGTGATGGAAGGTCGGTCTCCTGGGAATCCTGGCGCGTAGGGAACGGAAGACTCCAGGCCGGGCGCGAAACCGCGTGATGGGAGAGTGGGCGACCTCCCGCGCCCCTTCCGGTCGCGGTCGGACGGGGTTAGGCTTGAGGCGCGCGGGGGACTCTCCACAGACGTGAGCCTTCCCCGAACTTCCGTTGTGGGTGAAGGGCCTTGGGAGGCGTGAGCGTGTCCACCGATCCGGGGCGTGGGCCGAAGGCGAGCGGCTGGGGCGTTCTCGCCTGGGTCGGGCTCGGGATCGCGGGTTTGGTCGCTCTCGTTCTTGGCCTCGGGCTCTATCGAGGCTCGACGACCGAGACTTCCGAACCCATCGGCGCGGCCCAGAGCCCGGTCGCGGACGCGTCGGCCGTCGCGACGAAATCCGCGGCGCCCGCGATCGCCTCGAACGTCGACGCCGCCCGATCGATCGCCACCAGCCTCGTGGGTGACAGGATCTGCGCGGAGTGCCACCCCGGCGAGGCCGCCTACCATTCCGGGTCGGGGCACTCGAAGACCCTGCGGCCCGCCGCGCTGACCGCCGTGGCCCGGTGGCTGCACGGCAGGAGGATCAACGACCCCGAGAACCCGGAGGTCACCTGGACCTACGCGCTGATCGGCGACCGCCTGGAGGTGGAGCGGGCCGAGGGGGGTCGGTTCCACCGCTTCGAGCTGAATTACGCCATTGGCTCCGGTGAGGTCGGGATGACCTTCGTGTCGACCTTTCCCGAGAGCCAACCGGGGCGAGGCGCGACCGGCGTCGAGCACAGGACGTCGTACTTTTCCAGGGGCCCGACGCTCACGATCACGCCAGGACAGGAGGAGGGTGGCGAGACCGACTCCGCGTTCGACCTGGAGGCCCCGCATCAGCCCAGAAGAAACCTCGGGGGCTCGGCGCTCGACGAGACGCTTCTGGATCAATGCTTCACATGCCACGCGACCCTGACCAACGGTACGTCCGGAACCGGAGTGGACCTGGCGACCCTCCGACCCAACGTCGGTTGCGAGCGCTGCCACGGGCCGGGAAAGGCGCACGTCGAGGCCGCCAGGCGTGACGCGGACGTCGCGGAGCTGGCGATGCCGCACGGGTCGTCGGGCGCGACGTCCGCGGCGCTTCAGATCCACCTTTGTGGCGAGTGCCACCGTCGGCTGGACACCGTCCGGCCGAGTGAGATCAGCCCGAGGAACGCCCGGATCGCGCGGTTCCAACCGCTTGGGCTTCAACTCTCCCGCTGCTACCAAGACGGGGCGACCGGCCTGAGATGCACGTCCTGCCACGACCCGCACTCCCGGGTCAAGAAGGACCTGAAGACGTACGAGTCGGTCTGCCAGGGCTGTCACAACCCCTCGAAGCAAAGCGTCTGCCCGGTCTCGAACGGAACCGGCTGCGTCGACTGCCACATGCCGTTGCGCAACCTCACTCCCGAAGTCGACTTCCACGACCACTGGATTCGCGTCCCGGACGACAAGAAGTCCGGGGCGGGGAAGTCCCCGAGGTAATGGGTTCGGCGATCCGACGCGGGTCGAGCGCTCCACGACTCCGCGATCCTCGGCCTCGAGTGAGGAACGGGGGCGGGTGCCTCCCGCTGGCCTAACCAGGAACCCGCGGCCGCCTGGCCGGTATAGCCCCACGTCCCGTTGAAGCCTGATCGACGATCCGATTCGCTCCTCGCCCTCGCGGGCGTTTGCCAGGTTGGGCGGGGTTGGGTTAAGATCAAACCGCCATGAGCGAACACCCTTCGGGCGGCTTGACACTCCGGGCCTTCCAGCGGATGATCTTACAAATGTACGGCCAGAAGGACGCGGCGCGCGGTGACGCGGCCACGTTCCTCTGGCTGACCGAGGAGTTCGGGGAACTGGCCACGGCGCTGCGCACCGGGACTCCTGACGAACTGGCCATGGAGATGGCCGACGTCCTGGCCTGGCTGGCGACCCTCGCGAACGTTCGGGGCGTCGACCTGGAATCGGCCGTTCTAAGGAAATACGGCGGGACCTGTCCAGGCTGTCAGCGGGTCATCTGCGTCTGCGATCCGTCCGAGAAGCCGTGACGACAGAGAACACTTGATCGACCGTCTCGGGAGAGGAACAGGCGTGATGCGACGCGGATCCAAGGGCCTGACGACCGGAACACTTGTCCTCGCCCTGGCGACGTCGATCTCGACGGCGCGGGGGGCCGACCCCACGCTGGGGGTCGAAAACCTTCGGGTCGGGTTCGCCAGCAACACCCAGAACAACCTGTTCAAGATCGGCACCTGGACCCCGATCTGGGTGCAGCTTCGAGGCGGGGCCGAGCGGTTCACCGGCACTCTCGAAATCCAGGTCCCCGACGACGACGGCACGCCGACCCGGTTCCGACAACCCGTGGAGATCGCGCCCCGGGAAACCCCCAGGGTCGTCAGTTACGCCCGGCCAGGGACCCGCGATCCCGAGTTCACCATCCGGCTGCTCGACGGCCGGAACCGCGAGGTGGCCAGGGCCACCAGCGAGACGCTTCCCCAGTTTCAGGCCGATCCCGTTCTGCCCGACGAGATCTTGCTGCTGACCCTGGGCAATCCGCAAGGGGTCGAACTGATCGGCGGGCTCCCGGGCTTCTCGGGAGACCAGAACACCGGCGGCCAGCCGGTGAGGATCGCGAGGTTGAACCCGAACCTGGGGCAAGTGCCGGGACGCTGGTACGGTTACGACTCGGCCGAGGCCGTCGTGATCGACACGAACGATCGCGACGTGATGGCCGACCTGGCGTTGCGGGGCCAGGCCCTGGCGGACTGGGTCAACCACGGCGGGCACCTGGTTCTCAGTGTCGGAGGCAACTGGCAGGCGCTTCGCGACAGCGTGCTGGCCCCGATCCTTCCGGCCTTGCCCAACGGCCAGGAGCGACTGACCACGCTGGAGGCGCTCGACTCCTACGCGGTGGCGACCAAGCCGATCCTGCCAGCGGGCTCCGGCGCGGTGATGGCCACGAAGCTCGACGAGGTGGAGGCCCGGGGGGGCAAGGTGCTCGCGCAGACGGGATCGGTCCCCCTGGTGGTCCGGGGCGCGTACGGATTTGGGAGGGTGACCCTCGTGGCGCTGGACGTGGACCAGAAGCCCTTCGCCGACTGGGCGGACCGGGCCCTGTTCTGGGTCAAGGCGATCGACCTTCGGGCCAGGCCGGGAGAGAACGCGAACGCCACGCAATTCCGAGGAGGGGGCCGGGCGCTGTATCGCACGGGGGTCTCCGACCTCGCCACGCAGCTGCGAGCGGCGCTGGAACAGTTCCCCGGCGTGAAGCTCGTGCCGTTTGGCTGGGTGGCGTTTTTCATCTTCCTGTACATTCTGTTGATCGGCCCGGGGGACTACTTCTTCCTGAAGAAGGTCGTCAAACGGATGGAGATGACCTGGGTCACCTTCCCCGTGATCGTGGCGAGCGTGAGCCTGGCCGCTTACGTGGCCGCTTACGCGTTCAAGGGGCAGGAGTTGCGGATCAACAAGGTGGACGTGCTGGACGTCGACCAGGTCCGGGGCCAGGCCCGGGGCCAGGCCCGGGGGAGCAGCTTCTTCAACCTGTTCAGCCCCCAGAACCGCGACTACGACGTGGCGGTGGTTCCCCAGGGGATCGACCAGCCCGTCTCGAAGCCCGCCGAGACCTCCCAGGAGAACCCGCCGGAGAGGCCCCCCGCGGGGACCGAGGTTCAGGTGAGCTGGTTGGGCGTCCCCGAGCCAGGTTTTGGCGGCATGGGGGGGACCGGCCGGGTCGGCTTCGCGGGTCGAGGCTACCTGTACGAGCCCCAGGGCAATCCCGAGCGAATCGAAGGACTCCGCATCCCGATCTGGAGCACCAAGTGCTTGACCGCTCGATGGTTCGGGCCAGGCCCGAAGATCGTCACGTCGGACCTTCAGCCCGTCGGCACCGACCGGCTCTCGGGGACCGTGACGAACGATCTGGATGAACCGATGTCCGACGCGTTGCTGGCGTTCGGCCGGCAGATCTATCAGCTTGGCACGATCGCGCCGGGGCAGACCGTTCGGGTCGAACTGACTCAGGATCGCCAGTTCTCGCCGTTCCTTCGGTCGAGGGCGAATCAGTACGCGCCTGGCCGCGCGGCGGCCCAGCGCGACGCGATCAGCCGAGCCGACCTGCTGGTCGCCATGATGTTCCACGACACGCAGACCGGCACCGCGGGCGATCGTCCGCTGGCCAGTGAGCCGCTGGGCTATCTCGACCTGACCGGCCAGCTCGCGCTGGACCGCCCGATGCTGGTCGCCAGGATCGATCGCCCCGTCGCGAAGCTCGTTCTGGGCAAC